>NZ_QSFR01000001.1:0-128914 GCF_003467925.1 Collinsella sp. AM43-1
TGAAAGGCAGATTGCCGCTCTGGCGGGTTTGCAGCGTCAACCGGTTACGCGGTTTGGTAAAACCGCGTAACTAAACCAACTTAAAGCCCTTGCGCTTGCCCACGGAGAGGGTGTCGCCCAGTTTGAGGGCGCTCGGATCGATGTTGTAGCTCTTGGGAGCCACAGCCTTGCCGTTGATCTTGACGCCGCCGCCGTCGATGTCGCGGCGGGCCTGACCGGCGCTGGCCGAAAGGCCCAGGTCCTTGAGCAGGCCGGCGAGGTAAATCTGACCCTCGTCGTTGACGGTCAGCTCAACGTGCTTCTCGGGGAAGTCGGCAAGCTGGCCCTCCTTGAACACGCGGTCGAACTCGGCCTGTGCCTCGTCGCCGGCGCCGGCGCCGTGGTAGGTGTCGCACAGGTCGCGGCCCAGTGCGCGCTTGAGCTCATAGGGGTCGGCGGAGCCATCGGCCAGGGCGGCATCGATCTTGTCGACCTCGGCCGGGGCGAGCGAGCTGGCCAGACGATAGTACTTGCCGATCATCTCGTCGGGGATGGACATGGTCTTGCCGAACATATCCTTGGGAGCGTCGGTCAGGCCGATGTAGTTGCCATAGGACTTGGACATCTTGCGCACGCCGTCGGTGCCCTCGAGCAGCGGCATGGTAAGCGCGATCTGCGGCTCCATGCCCATCTTCTCCATGAGCTCGCGGCCGGCGAGCAGGTTGAAGAGCTGGTCGGTGCCGCCCATCTCGACGTCGGCCTTGATCTGAACGGAGTCGAAGGCCTGCATCACGGGGTACAGAAACTCGTGCAGGGCAATCGGCGTCTGGGACTGGTAGCGCTTGGTAAAGTCGTCGCGCTCAAGGATGCGGGCGACGGTGAACTTGGAGCACACCTGCAGCAGGCCGGCCAGGTCCATCGAAAGGATCCAGTCGCCGTTGTGCACGATGGTGGTCTTCTCGGGGTCCAGGATCTTCATGGCCTGGCTCACGTAGGTCTCGGCGTTGGCCTCGATCTGCTCCTGCGAAAGCTGCGGGCGGGTGGAGTTCTTGCCCGAGGGGTCGCCGATCAGCGCAGTGCCGTTGCCGATGATAAGGGTGACGTTGTGGCCCAGGTCCTGGAACTGACGCATCTTGCGCAGGGGCACGGCATGGCCCAGGTGCAGGTCGGGGCTGGTGGGATCGACGCCGAGCTTGATGTTGAGGGGCTCGCCCTTCTCAAGCTTCTTGCGAAGGTCGGCCTCGGGGACGATCTGCGCTGCACCCGAGGTGATGATACGCATTTGCTCGTCAACAGACAGCATTGGGTATCCTCCTTTTGCTATAGCACCCTCACCGGATACGGCGGTGCTGGAAGTTCATAAACCCACTAATAATAACCAAAACAGCGCGACGCGGCACCTACGACAGGAAAATCCTCGTCCTGCCGCACGCGTCGATAACGACCGGCAAACGCGTGCCGTCACGTTCGACCAAAAAGCGCGCCTGCTGACGGCGCGAGCAGTCACGGCAACGGACCTGCCCCGTTGCATCCGTGGCGCAGGCGCCCTCGGCAGTCAGCAAGCAGTGCTCGCACACCATGAGCTCGGGACGGTCGGCATCGACAGGCCCCAAGACACCGGGGCAAGCGGCAAGCTCGGCAACACGCTCCGCATCATTGCCGAGCAACTCGGCCGACAAGCACACCCGCCCCGCACCGAGTCCGCGCAGCCAGGTAAGCGTGGCCCGATTGGCACAGAACACCGGCGCCGCCACGTCAAACGTTGTGCCCAGCTCGCGGGCCATCGCCACTTGTCCCAGATTGCGGCAGACGACGCGCCCGGCACGCTGCATAAGCGCCCGAGTCCGCTCGGCGTCGCCCGCGCGGCACACTTCGTCGAGCACCACCGTTGTATCGGACAGATCTCGCTCATCGCGCGGACCCACATCCATCAGCTCCCAGGCAAAGACCATACGAGCAAAATCCTCGCGCTTTACCGGCCCCGCCGACCCCGCCAACTCCGTCGACGCGCCGCCATCCACCGCAGCGTCCTCAAAGGGCAGCACCTCAACGGCACGCGCAACGGGCGCAATCGCATCCGCCTCGGCCCGCATGCGCTCCAACACCGCCGTCGTCTGATCCAACACGCCGGCGCTGCGAATCAGATAGACCTCGCAGCCCGCGTCCACCTTACGCTTGCAATGCACGACGACGCGCTTCCCCGCTGCGGCATCCACCGGGCAGGGCACCTGCGGCCAGCGCTTGGGCACATCGGGACGCGCGTCGACACCCGGATAGAACCGAATCTCGAGCGTGTCACCCGCCGCCACGGCGGCATCGAGCTCAACGGTCACCTCTTCGTGGCCCACAGCGACCAAGCGCCCCACGCGCACGCCCTGGTTGATCGCGCGCTCAAAGCTCATGAGCTCGGCACCCGAACGACCCCGCAGGTAAGCATCGGTAAACCCACGGTTAAACGACCTTCCCAGCTCGCGTTCAAGCTCTTCCACGGCACCGGAGTCCCACGCGCCGTCGCACAGCATATCGAGTGCCCGACGCCACACCCTCACCACGTTGAATACGTAATCGGGATTCTTCATGCGTCCCTCGATCTTGAGCGATGCCACGCCGGCGGCAACAAGCTCGGGCAGGTGCGCGATACCCAGATAGTCACGCGGACAAAGCAGGCGGTCTCCCTCGACGGCAACAACACTCTGCCCCGCCTCGTCCACTAGGTCGTACGCCAGACGGCACGGCTGCGTGCAGTCGCCGCGCATCGCCGAGCGCCCACGCCGCAGGGCCGAGAACTCGCACGCCCCCGAATAGCCGATGCAAATCGCACCGTGGCAGAATACCTCGATGGGCACGCCCGTGGCACATAGCGCCGCAATCTCGTCGACCGTCAGCTCGCGTGCCGTCGTCACGCGCTCGACCCCCAGTTCATCGGCGGCAAGCCGCACGGCACCCTCGCTATGAGCGCCCGCCTGCGTGGACAGGTGAATCTCGACCCCGGGAATCGCCGCGCGCAGCGCGCAGGCCAACCCGGCATCGGCGACAATCAGAGCATCGGCGCCCAGCTCCAGTGCATGAGCTCCCAACGCCACCGCGTCGGACAACTCATCGTCAAACACGAACACGTTGAGCGTTACGTACACATGCACGCCATGGGCATGCGCCACGGCGCAGCCGCGCGCAAACTCGTTATCCGTAAAGCCATGGGCGCTCACACGGGCGTTAAAGCCGCCCAACCCCGCATAGATGGCATCGGCACCCGCGGCGATAGCCGCAAGCATCTGGTCGAGTCCGCCCGCCGGCGCCAGCAGCTCGGGCAGCGCCGCACTGACAACATCCAATCCAGTCTCGTATTGTCCGCTCGGCCCCATCGTCCGAATCGCCATCGACAAACTCCTTACCAAGGTATGCATTCACTCTGAAAAATGCCGTCTTCCAGCATACACGAGGCCTCGCGCGCCCCGTTTGGTTTATCGTGTAATAACTTATGTCCATCCTGCCCCGACGGCACATCCACCGTCTGGCACGACATACCTGGAGGTCAATATATGGGTCCTCGCCAACGACAGGGACACAGCCGTTCAAAGACGCACGCCCTGCCCATAATCCTGCTCTCGTTTTTGGGCTTTCTGCTGATTGCGGGCGTGGCGTTTGGCATCGGCATGGTCGGTAACGTCAACCGCTGGCTGTCCGATCTGCCCGACTACACCGACGCCAACGCGTATCTGGTGAGCGAGCCCACCGAGATCGTCGACTGTAACGGCAACAAGATCGCGAGCTTCTACACGCAAAACCGCAAGTCCATCACCAAGGACGAGGTCTCCCCCTACGTGCTGCAGGGCACCGTTGACGTCGAGGACGAGCGCTTCTACGAGCACGGCGGTATCGACCTGTGGGGTATCGCGCGTGCTGCGGTGGCAACCCTCGGCGGCGGGCACGAAGGCGCCTCGACGATCACCCAGCAGCTTGTGCGCAACACCATCCTGCAGGAGGAGCAATTCGACTCGACCATTGAGCGTAAGGTGCGCGAGGCCTACATCGCCATCAAGATGGAGGACATGTACTCCAAAGACGAGATCCTCATGATGTACCTCAACACCATCTATTACGGCCACGGCGCCTACGGCATCGAGGCCGCAGCCGAGACCTATCTGTCCAAGAGCGCCGCCGACCTCACCCTGAGCGAGGCCGCGCTACTCATCGGCCTTCCCAACTCGCCTTCGCAGTACGACCCCACGGTCAATCCCGATCTGGCACTGTCTCGCCGCAACAAGGTTCTCGACAACATGCTGCGCCTGGGCCACATCACCCAGGAGGAGCACGATGCCGCACAGGCCGAGCCCATCACCCTCAATGTGACCGAAATCTCGGGCAGCGGCGTCGACGTATACTCGCAGCCCTACTTTGTCTCCTACGTCAAGCAGCTGCTGGAGCAGGAGTTCTCGACCGACGTGCTCTTTAAGGGCGGCCTGACCGTCAAGACCACCATCGACCCCACGATGCAGCAGGTGGCAGAGAATGCCGTCCGCGAGCAGCTCGACACGCTCTCGCTTGACGGCCTGGACATGGGCATGGTCGTCGTCGACCCCAAGACCGGCTACATCAAGTGCATGGTGGGCGGCTACGACTACAACGCCGACGAGAACCACGTAAACCATGCCACGGCCAAGCGTCCCGTCGGCTCCACCTTTAAGGCCTTTACGCTGGCAACTGCCATCCAAAACGGCATGAACCCCAACGTCACCCTCAACTGCAACTCGCCGCTCAAGGCCAAGGGCACCACGACCGAGGTCCAAAATTACGCCAACCAGAGCTACGGCAACATCACGCTTAAGCAGGCGACGGCATACTCCTCCAACACCGGCTACATCCAGGTGGCGGAAGCCGTCGGCAACAGCAAGATCATCTCGCTCGTCAAAAAGCTCGGCATCGACCCCGCCAAGGACAACATCGAGGACGTTCCCGTCATGACGCTCGGCACCGGCTCGATCTCGCCACTCGAGATGGCCGCCGCCTACGCGACGTTTGCCAACGGCGGCTACTATCGCCAGCCGATCGCCATCACCGAGATTGATTCTCGTACCGGTTCGGTGCTGTACCAGCACACCGACAATCCCTCACAGGTGCTTACCGAGGGCGAGGCCGCCGCGGTCACCGATGTTCTGTCCGGCGTCATGAAGGGCAGCGGTACGGGTGCTGCCGGCGCCCTGAGTGTCAACCAGCCCTATGCCGGCAAGACGGGCACCACCGACAACACCACCAACCTTTGGTTCTGCGGCTATACCCCGCAGCTGGCGTGCGCCCTGTGGACCGGCTATTCCGCGGGCGAGATCCCCATCCAAAAGTACGGCACGGACCTGCTGGGCGACAGCACCAACCTGCCTGTCTTTAAGCGGTTTATGAACACCGTTCTGACCGGTACCGAGCGCGAGGAGTTTGCGACCGGAACGGCGCCCACCTACAAGAACAACAGCGTCTGGAAGTTCTACGGCACCAACAACACCAAGAAGTCGGAGAACGACGACAAGGACGAGGACGAAGAGGAAGAGGAAACCACCACAACAACTACCACGACGACCACGACCACCGAGACCACGGGCGGCGACACCACCGGCGGCACCGGTACGACCGGTGGCTCGACGGGCGGCTCCACTGGTGGCTCGACGGGCGGCTCCACTGGTGGCTCGACCGGCGGCGATGGCGGCACGCCTACGCCTACGCCCACTCCCGACCCCTCGCCCACGCCTGACGATACGGTCGGCTAAGAAGTACGCGACTAAAGCCAACAAGGCCCCGAGCAGCTTATTGAACTGCTCGGGGCCTTTTAGTTTGAAGCGACCTGGTGGGCGGTCTTTATACCGGCAAACAAAAAGGGGTACCGACCAACGTCGATGCCCCTTACAAGCCACTATGTCAGCGCACGCAATGCCGAGCGCGCGGCCCGCACACCTACTTGCGAGAATTGCTCAGCTTATTGATCAGCGCCTCGAGGCGCTCGCCGTCCTCGGCCGTCTGGGCAATAACCAAAATCGTATCGTTGCCGGCAAGCGAGCCAAGCACATCGGGCAACTCTGCCGCATCAACGGCGGCGGCGATGCCGGAAGCCGTGCCAGGCTGAGCCTTGATCATAACCAGATTATCGGTACGCAGAACGCCCGTTACGAGCTCGGAAACCATACGCTGCAGGTGCAGGTCCTCTGCCAGAACATAGATGCCCTCAGGGAGCTTACGCAGCCCCATATCGGCAATATCGCGAGAGACAGTCGCCTGCGTGCAATCAAAGCCCATAGCACGGAGCTCATCGACCAGCACGCGCTGCGTGCGGACATCCTTATTGCGCACAATATCTCTAATGGCATCCTGGCGCCCATTGCGTTTTTTAGCCATACAAACCCTCTCTCCAAAAGATGGCGGAGACAATCAATCAGTGATTGAATAGTTTAACGCTATTTGAAGGCTTTTGTGTATAAGAACGCATTTCGAAACAATTCTATGCAAGTTTGTTTCGTAATGAGCCGTTTAGGCGGTTTTTGCGCCCGTCCGGTTAAGAAAAGCTGCCAGATGCGTACACATCACGCAGCGCGCGGGCTTGGCGCTGGCGATCGGCCCAAACAACAGACCGAGTCCCCGATGGTTATCCTTGAGCGCGGCGACCATCTGACGGGTTCGAGGCGCCTCGAGCATATCACGCATGCGGGCGGAACGCTCGATTGACGACACTCCATGCGGGCTCAGACACAAATTCTCGATGCAGGCGACCAGTCCGGCAAAGTAGAACTTTTGGCTTGCCAGCTTGAGCCGACCACCGCTATCTGCTTCCGAGAGTGAGTCCGCAAGCTCGTCGAGCGCCCGGGCGTCATCGGATACCTTGGCATACATGGTGGGATCAAAGGCATCTGTAAGCTTAGGCGCCGCCGCGTGGAAACAAGCGTCGCCGCATCCGGAGACGCGCTGTGCCTGCGAGAGCGCGCACGCCATAAACCCAACCGTGCGAAACGTCTTATCGCACAAAAGACATGCCTCAAACAGTGGACGGCTGTACATCACGCCAGAGACTTGAGCAACCAAGCCGCCTAAAATCAACTGGGGCAGCCCAGTCACCATAGAAGACTCGTCTTCTATGGCAATAGAGGCAGCATCCAAGACGCGCGAATGACGCTCGCGATGCGCATCGTATCGATCGAGCGACACCGAGGGGAGCACAATGTCTGCCGCAGTATCGCACGCGATATCGACCATCTTGGAAAGGGCCTGCGGAGCAAACCACTCATCGGCGTTCATGGCGATGATTTGAGAGCCGCGCGAGGCATCAAAACCGGCACGAAGACAAGCGCCGCGCTTCGCGTCCTCGACGTCAATCAAATCAATATGGATGTCCCTGTCGGCAGCAACTTGAAGCGAATGGCGCACACCGGGCACAGCATCGCGGCAGACAACGACAATCTGCAAATCATAGAGGTCTTGGTTCTGGATACTCTCGAGCGCACGCATCGCATAGCTGGGCGAACCTTCTACCACAAGGATCACCGAAAGTCGCGGATGCGAACAACGTCGAACCAAGTTTTCCATCCTCTCGATAGCACCAAATCAAACTGTCGTTCATGGTACACCCGAGCTATAAAAGCAACGAGCCGCCTAACATGTTGCACGCCAAGAACAGATGTTGCACACGCGCAGCTCACACATAGTATGTGCAAGGCACAGACGCGCCGAGCACTCCCCTAGTCGAGAACGACAAGCTCGTCGGGGCCGTAATCCACACCCATAAACGTAAGGCCGCAGGCAGGCGCCGTGGGACCCGCAGCGGTTCGGTCACGGGCGTCAATAACCTCGCGCATCCACTGGGGATCGCGACGATGCATGCCAATCTCCACGAGCGTTCCTACAATGGTACGCACCATCGAGTGCAAAAACGCATTGCCCTCGATAGTGAAGGTCAGGATATCCTCGCCAAAAGCGACCTCGTGGCCAAACTCCGCACGCATCACGCAGCGGTGCGTGGGCTTGCCCACAGCAGAGGCAACCTTGCAAAAGCTCTTAAAGTCCTGCTCGCCCAAAAGCGCAGGGCAGGCGGCCGCCATCGCATCGACGTCGAGGGGATAGCGATGCCACCACACCGCACCGCGCGAGAGCACGGGGCGCGCATCGCGATCGGCAATACGGTACGTATACGTACGGGACCGCGCGTCAAAGCGGGCAGAAAAGCCCCTACGGGCCTTGTAGACCTCGTTTATGGCGATATCTTTGGGCAGGAGGGCATCCATAGCCCTCAGCCACCTACGGCGCGTCAGAGCAAGCTCAGCGTCCGTTACGGGCACGCTAATGTACTGGGCCACCGCATGCACGCCGGCATCGGTACGACCCGCACACGTCAGATCGATCGGGCGGCGCAGCAGCGTCTCGATAGCGCGGCGCAACTCGCCCGCAACGGTCGTCTGGCCCGGCTGCTCGGCAAATCCGCTATAGGACGAGCCATCATAGGCAACACAGAATACAAGCGTGGCATCGAGCTCAGGAATCGAATTGAAATCAGACGGCGCGGTCATGGGCGCTCCCAACAAACAATCAACGGTATCGCGACAAAAAAAGAGGGGTACGCGAACGTACCCCTCGAATATAGCCTATGCAGACGGATTGTCTACTCAGCGGTCTCCTCAGCAGGAGCCTCCTCGACGGCCTCGACCTTCTTGGGAGCAGCGGCCTTCTTGGGGGCCGGAGCAGCCTTCTTGGCCTTAGGCGTGCAAGGCTCGGTGACGAGCTCCATGATAACGATAGGAGCGTTGTCGCCCTTACGGTTGCCGAGCTTCATGATGCGGGTATAACCGCCGTTGCGGTCCTGCCACATGCCCTGGGCAGCCTTGTCGAAGATCTCGGCAACGAGCTGCTTATCGCCGAGCTTGGCGATAGCCAGACGACGAGAGTGCAGGTCGCCCTTCTTGGCCCAAGTGATGATCGGATCGACGACCGAACGCAGCGCCTTAGCGCGGGTCTCGGTGGTCTTGATGCGGTCGTTCTCGAAGAGGGCCTTAGCAAGGCTCTTCTTCATGGCCTTGGTGTGGCTCGCATCGGTGCCGAGCTTCAGGCCCTTCTTAACGTTGTGACGCATGGTCTAGTTTCTCCTCAAATATGCGAAGCATTAAGCCTTCAGGCTCAGGCCCATGGACTCAAGCTTGTCCTTCACTTCCTCGATCGACTTAACACCGAAGTTACGGATGTTGAGCAGATCGTTCTCCGAGAACTCAACGAGTTGACGGACCGAGTGAATGCTGGCGCGCTTAAGGCAGTTGTAAGAACGGACGGAAAGGTCCAGATCCTCGATCTGCTTGTCCAGCTCGGCGTTGTCGTTGGTGACCTCGGGAGCGAAGATCGAAGCCTCCTCCTCAACCTCGGGGGTCTCGGCAAGGTTCATAAAGGCGGCCATATGCTGATTGATGATATTGGCAGCCTGGACCACGGCGTCGCGCGGGGCGATGGAGCCGTTGGTCTCGATCTCGAGGACAAGGCGGTCGTAGTCGGTGTGCTGACCGACACGGCAAGCCTCAACGAGCTTGGCGCAACGGGAAACCGGCGAGTACAGCGAGTCGACGTGGATCACACCGATGGGATCGTTGTCGCGCTTGTTGGCCTCGCCAGAGACATAGCCGCGGCCATAGCCGATGCGCATGCTCATGGTGAGATGGCCACCCTCGGTGAGCGTAGCGATGTGCTGCTCGGGGTTGACCAGCTCAAACTCGGACGGAATAAAGAAGTCCGCACCGGTGACCTCGCAGGGGCCGTCAACCGAGATGGTGGCGGTCGCCTCGTCGGTCGTGCCGAGAGCCCTGAAGACAAGACCCTTGACATTCAGGACGATGTCGGTGACATCCTCGACCATGTTAGGGATGGTCATGAACTCGTGCTGCGCACCATCGATCTGAATAGCCTCGACGGCGGCACCCTCGAGCGAGGACAGAAGAACGCGACGAAGGGAGTTACCCAGCGTATCGCCGTAACCACGCTCGAGCGGCTCGACGGAGACACGAGCAGACGTCTCGTTGATCTCTTCGACCTGAACCTGAGGCCTAATGAATTCTGACATGTATTACCTCCAGCCTCAGCAGCCCGGATGGACTACTTAGAGTAGAGCTCGACGATGAGCTGCTCGTTGATATCACCGCTGATCTGCTCACGCGTCGGCAGAGCGAGCACGTTACCAGACAGCTTCTCGATATCGACCTCGAGCCAGCCAGGGACCTCAAAGCGCTCGGAGGAAATCAGGGCCTCCTTGATGGGGAGGAGGTCACGGAACTTCTCGCCGACAGCGACGACGTCGCCGGCCTTGACGCGGTAGGACGGGATGTCCACACGCTTGCCGTTCACGGTGAAGTGACCGTGACGGACGGACTGACGAGCCTCTTTGCGGGTGCGGGCGAAGCCAAGACGGAAGACGACGTTGTCGAGGCGAGACTCAAGGATGATCATGAGGTTCTCACCGGTGACGCCGTTCATCTTGCGGGCCTTGTTGAAGTAGCCGTGGAACTGCTTCTCCAGAACGCCATAGATGAACTTGACCTTCTGCTTCTCGCGCAGCTGCATGCCGTACTCAGATTCCTTGCGACGGCGCTTGGGCTGACGGATAGATTCCTTCTTGCTGCTGTAACCGAGCTCAGCGGGATCGATCCCGAGCTGACGGCAGCGCTTAAGAACAGGAGTCCTGTCGATTGCCATATTGATACGATCCTTTCAGTTACACGCGGCGACGCTTCTTGGGGCGGCAGCCGTTGTGCGGAATGGGGGTCTTGTCCTGGATGCTCGAGACCTCGAGGCCAGCAGCCTGGAGGGAGCGGATGGCGGTCTCACGACCGGAGCCGGGGCCCTTGACGAAGACGGAAACCTTCTTCATACCGTGCTCCATGGCCTGCTTGGCAGCAGCCTCGGCAGCCATCTGGGCAGCGAACGGCGTGGACTTACGGGAGCCCTTGAAGCCCACCTGGCCAGCCGACTTCCAGGAAATGACGTTGCCCTGGGGATCGGTGATCGAAACGATCGTGTTGTTGAACGTAGAACGAATGTGAGCCTGGCCCACGGAAATGTTCTTACGGTCCGCGCGCTTCAGACGGGCAGCGCGAACGTTCTTCTTAGCAGTAGCCATCTATCTAGCGCTCCTTATTTCTTCTTCTTAGCACCGATCTGACGCTTCGGGCCCTTGCGGGTACGAGCGTTAGTGTGGGTGCGCTGGCCGCGGACCGGGAGGCCCTTGCGGTGACGAAGGCCGCGGTTGCAGCCGATGTCCATAAGGCGCTTGACGTTCTGGTTGCGCTCACGGCGGAGGTCGCCCTCAACCATGATCTGGTTCTTATCGATATAATCGCGGATGGCGTTAACCTCATCCTCGGTGAGGTCCTTAACGCGCGTATCCACGTTAACGTTGCACTCGACGCAGATCTTCGTCGCAGTGGTGCGGCCGATGCCGTAAATGTAGGTCAGACCGATCTCAACGCGCTTCTCACGCGGGAGGTCGACACCATTAATACGGGCCAACGTAGTCTCCTCTCTTAACCCTGACGCTGCTTATGACGGGGGTTCTCGCAAATGACGAGGACCTTGCCATGGCGCCTAATGATTTTGCACTTATCGCACATCTTCTTGACCGAAGGACGTACCTTCATCGTTCTTCCTTTCGGTAGCGCTCAAACTACTTCCCTACTATCTACTCGCCCAGCCGCAGGCGTTTAAAACTATGGCTGGTCTTCACACACAATCCGACCGTAGGTTGAGCTAAGCCTGCAGCCGGAAGTGGAGTGCGTGTATGCGTGCCGCTATTTGTAGCGATAGGTGATGCGGCCACGGGTCAGGTCGTACGGGGAAAGCTCCACGACAACCCTGTCACCGGGGAGAATACGGATGTAATTCATTCGAATCTTGCCAGAAATGTTGCACAGAACCGAATGACCGTTCTCGAGCTCGACCTTAAACATGGCGTTGGGCAGCGGCTCCTTTACCGTACCCTCGAGCTCAATTGCGTCTTCCTTCTTCACAAGCAATCATCTTTCTCTAGAAAACGACAGCGATTGAGTATTCTACAATACGCATGCACGTATCGTAATATCTTCGTAATGGCTCCACAACTAAGCGGAACTTGTTACTTTTCAGAAATGTAGATGCCGACGTGTTTGAACGCGGCCCCTACATTTCACCGCCCTGCAAGGAACACCAAGCACCTTGGGCATCCGTGGTGAGAATCACCGGACCGTCATTGGTAATGGCGACGGTATTCTCGTAGTGCGCGGCGGGCAGGTGGTCGTTGGTCGTAACAATCCAACCGTCGGAGCCCGTGCTCACATGGTTGGAACCCATCGTAACCATCGGCTCGATGGCAATGACCATGCCGGCCTGGAGGCGAACGCCCCTCCCCTTCTTTCCATAGTTAGGAACGTTGGGGTCCTCGTGCATCACGCGGCCAATGCCATGGCCCACATAGTCACGAAGCACGCCGTAACCGTGAGACTCGGCGAGGGACTGAACGGCATAACCGACGTCCCCGATATGGTTACCGGGAACAGCCTGCTCGATGGCAGCCTTAAGACAATCGCGCGTGACCTCGCACAGGGCCTTAGCCTCGGGCGTGGGGGTGCCGACGAAAAACGTCCAAGCGTTATCGCCGACCCAACCGTCGACAACGGCTCCCGTATCGATGGAGATGATATCGCCATCGCGCAGGATCATGTCGGGGTTGGGAATACCGTGGACCACGGCATCATTGATCGATGCGCAAATGGTCCCCGGGAACCCGCCGTAACCCTTAAAGGCCGGGGTGCCGCCATGCATGCGGATAATCTGCTCCGCAAGCTGATCGAGCTCAAAAGTCGAAACACCGGGGCGCACCATGGCTCCAACGTGGCGGAGCGCCATCTTAGATAGCGCTCCTGCCTTCTTCATCTGCTCGATTTGCGTTGCAGACTTAATCTTGATCATAGACCGAGAGCCTCTTTGACATCCCCGTACACGGTCTCGCGAGCCTGGTCGCCGTTGACCGACTTGAGCAGACCCTGGCCACGATAGTAGTCGACGAGCGGGCTCGTGGACTTCTCGTAGACGTCGAGACGATTCTTGATGGTCTCGGGCTTGTCGTCGTCGCGCTGATACATCTCGCCGGCGCACTTGGGGCAGGTAGCATCGGCAGCGGTGCCGGTGTAACCACAGGCGCGGCAGGTGCGACGCGAAGACAGACGATCGATGATGACCTCGGGGGCCACGTCGACCAGAAGGGCGCAGTCGATCTCGCGACCCATGGCGGAGAGCTCGGAGTCGAGCGTCACAGCCTGGGCGGTGTTGCGCGGGAAGCCGTCGAGGATGAAGCCCTGCTGGGCGTCATCGGCAGCAAGGCGCTCCTTGACAAGGTCGATCACGAGCTGGTCGGGAACGAGCTCGCCAGCGTCCATGTACTTCTTAGCCTGAATACCAAGCTCGGTGCCACCCTTGACGGCAGCACGCAGCAGGTCGCCCGTGGAAATGTGAGCGACGCCAAACTCGGCGACGAGCTCCTGCGCGACGGTGCCCTTACCGGCACCCGGAGCTCCGAGCAATACGAGGTTCATGAGCAATCCTCCTCTAGCCTATTTAAAGAATCCATCGTAATCATACATCTTGATCTGGCCTTCGAGCTTATCGACCGTGTCGAGCACGACGCCGACCATGATGAGGATGGACGTGCCGCCAAATGCCTGGATCAGATGGTTACCCGTGAAGGAGAAGATGATCGAAGGCACGATGGCGATGAGCGCCAAAAAGACAGCGCTGGGAAGCGTGATCTTGTTGAGCGCGTTCTTGATGTAGGCCGCGGTAGCCCTACCCGGACGGACGCCCGGAATAAAGCCACCCTGCTTCTTAAGGTTGTCGGCCGTGTCATCGGGGTTGAACACCATGGAGGTGTAGAAGTACGCGAAGAACACGATGAGGACAACGTTAAGCACCCAGTTGAGCCAACCGGTCGAAAGCGCAGAGGCAACTGCCTGAATCCAGCCGATGCCGGGGAAGAACACGGCAATCTGAGCCGGGAAGTACAGCAGCGCCGAGGCAAAGATGATCGGCACGACGCCCGCGGTGTTGACCTTGATGGGCAGGTAGGTGGTCTGGCCACCCATCATGCGACGGCCCACGACGCGCTTGGCATAGGAGACCGGGATGCGGCGCTGGCCGCGCTCAAGGAAAACAATCAGCGGGATAACCAGCAGGATGATGGCGCAGATGATCACCATGGTGATGATGCCACCGGCATTACCCTCGGTGCTGGAGAAGATAGCCTGCGGAAGGCCGGCCATGATGTTCGCAAAGATGATCAGCGACATGCCATTGCCGATACCGCGCTGGGTGATGAGCTCACCAATCCACATGATCAGCATAGCGCCTGCGGTGAGCGTACCGACGATCATGAGGTCGAAGATGATCTCGGGAGCGCCGGCGCCATTGAAGCTGATGCCGAAGCTCTTAAAGAGGAAGAGGTAACCCACGGAGTTGAGGATTGCCAGAGCCAGGGTGAGGTAACGCGAATACTGCGTAATCTTGGTCTGACCGACCTCGCCCTCGCGGGCAAGCTCATGCAGGGAAGGCACGACGGCCTGGAGCATCTGGAGGATGATCGAGCTGGTGATGTAAGGCATGATGCCCAGCGAAAACACCGACACATAGCTCAACGCGCCGCCAGAGAAAAGATTCAGGAGGGCCATAGCACCTGCGGCGACCGAATTGTTATCGGTCGAGAAAAGGCCCAGCATCCCCTGGAAGGGAATGCCGGGCACAGGAACGTGCGCACCAATGCGGTACACGACGAGCATAGCTATGGTAAAAAGAATCTTTTCGCGCAATTCTTTGATGCGGAAAGCATTCTTAAGACCATTTAGCACGGCAGCTCGACCTTTCCGCCAGCGGCCTCGATCTTGGCCTGCGCAGAAGCGCTGACCTTGTCGACCTTGACCGTGAACTTCTTGGTGAGCTCACCATTGCCGAGCACCTTGACGGGCTCGAACTCGCTCTTGGTGATGCGAGCGGCCTTAAGAGCGGCACCGTCGATTACGGCGCCGTCCTCGAACTTACGCTCGAGACGCTCAACGTTAACAGCGGTGTACTCGATACGACGGGGGTTGCGGAAGCCCGGAAGCTTGGGCAGGCGCATAGCCAGCGGAGTCTGGCCACCCTCGAAGCCGGCACCCTTGGTGCCACCAGAGCGGGAACCCTGGCCCTTCTGGCCGCGGCCAGAAGTGGTGCCGTGACCCGAAGAATTGCCACGGCCGACGCGCTTGCGGTTCTTGGTGGAACCGGGCGCGGGAGTAAGATCGTGAAGCTGCATTTGCTACTCCTCTACAATCTCGACAAGGTGCTTGACCTTGAAGATCATGCCGCGGACGGACTCGTTGTCAGCAATCTCGCGAACCTCGCGGATCCTGTGGAGACCGAGGGCACGGACAGTACGGACCTGGTCCTGCTTGCAACCGTTGGTGCTGCGGACCTGCTTGATCTTGATGGTGTCAGCCATGCTTAGTTCTCCTTACCGACGAACATCTCGGAGACCGTCAGGCCACGGCGAGCCGCGACGTCCTCAGGGCTGGAGAGCTCCTTGAGGCCCTCGACGGCAGCCTTGATGATGTTGAGGCCGTTGTCGGTACCGAGGGACTTGGACAGGACGTTCTTGATGCCAGCAAGCTCGAAGAGGGGACGCACAGCGCCGCCGGCGATAACGCCGGTACCCTCGACAGCGGGCTTGATGATGATGCGGCCGGCACCAAAGTGGCCGAGAACCTCGTGCGGGATGGTGCCCTGCTCGGTCACCGGCACGTGGAACATGTTCTTCTTGGCATCGAGAGACGCCTTGGAGATGGCCAGGGGCACCTCAGCGGACTTGCCCATACCAACGCCGACGTTGCCCTTGCCGTCGCCAACGACGACGAGAGCGACGAGGCTCATGCGACGACCACCCTTGACGGTCTTCGACACGCGGTTGATGTAAACGACGCGCTCCTCGAACTCGGAGGCCTCGCGCTGCTGCTTCTGATTACGAGCCATGTGCTACATACCTCCTAGAACTCGAGACCGGCGGCACGAGCACCGTCGGCGAGGGCCTTGACGCGGCCATGGTAGATACGGCCACCGCGATCGAAGGCGACCTTGGTGATGCCGGCCTCGATGGCACGCTTGCCAACGAGCTGACCGACCTTCTCCGCAGCCTCCTTGTTCGAGGTGTGGGTGCCCTTGAACTCGGCCTCGAGGGTCGAGGCAGAGACGAGCGTCAGGCTGGAGCCCTTGCTGTCGTCGATGATCTGGGCATAGATGTTGGCGTTAGTACGGGTCACGCGAAGACGCGGACGCTCGGAGGTACCCGAGACCTTGCCGCGAACACGACGCTGACGACGCTTGAGGCCTTCCAGCTTCGCCTTATGCTTGTTCATACGTAAACTCCTAAAAAGGTTGATCTTGCCAGCACCTGACGGGGTGCTGGTCTTATGCGAGTGAGTCGGTTACGACTACTTGGCGGCCTTACCCAGCTTGCGGCGGATGTGCTCGCCAACGTAGTGGATACCCTTGCCCTTGTAAGGCTCGGGAGGACGATGGCCGCGGATCTCAGCGGCGATCTGACCGACCTGCTGCTTGTTGATACCCTTGACGTTCACGTGGGTGTTGTCGGGAACCTCGAAGGTGATGCCCTCGGGAGCCTCGACGATCACGGGGTGCGAGAAGCCCAGGGAGAACTCGAGGTTCTTACCCTTCTGCTGCACGCGGTAACCGACGCCGGCGAGCTCGAGCTTCTTCTCGAAGCCCTCGGAAACGCCAACAACCA
Organism: Collinsella sp. AM43-1; assembly: GCF_003467925.1. Lineage (NCBI taxonomy): Bacteria > Bacillati > Actinomycetota > Coriobacteriia > Coriobacteriales > Coriobacteriaceae > Collinsella > Collinsella sp. AM43-1. The sequence goes on from NZ_QSFR01000001.1 coordinate 16,781, forward strand.
TGTTGTGGATGAGGGCGCGGGTGAGGCCGTGGCGGGCACGGGTCTCACGCTCGTCGTCGGGACGGGAAACGGTGAGGACGTTGTCCTCGACGTTGATAGCGAGCTTCTCAAAGACATCGAGCTCGAGCTGGCCCTTGGGGCCCTTGACGACAACGTTGTTGCCGTTGACTGCCACTTCGACTCCGGCGGGAATCTGGACAGGCTTATTACCGATACGAGACACGGTGATCTCCTTTCCTTCTACCTACCGAGCGAATTACCAGACGTAAGCGATGATCTCGCCGCCGACGTTGTGCTTGCGAGCATCGCGGTCGGTCATGACGCCATGGCTGGTGGAAATAATGGCGGTACCAAGGCCACCGCGGACGCGGGGCATGTCGGCAACGCCGGTGTACTTACGCAGGCCCGGCTTGGAAATGCGGCGGATGCCGTTGATGACCTTAGCCTTCTTGGGACCATACTTAAGCGTGATGTGCAGAGTCTTCTGGGGAACGGTGTCCTCGACATCGTAGCCCTCGATGTAGCCCTCCTCGTGCAGAACACGAGCGATCTCGACGAGCTTCTTGCTGCTCGGCATGGAGACCGTGGCCTTGTTCACAGAGTTAGCGTTACGGATGCGCGTAAGCATATCTGCGATCGGGTCTGTAAGGTTCATACAGATTCTCCTTCGTTCTTGATGAACACGTGCTCTTGGTTCTTCGCCGCCCTTAACGGCAAAGCCTTTTTAGCGCGTTTTCCCTGTTCCAAACTGATGCTTGAAACGCTGGTAGTGACTTACCAGCTGGCCTTCTTAACGCCGGGAAGCTCGCCCTTGAGTGCAAGCTCGCGGAAGCAGACACGGCACAGGCCGAACTTGCGGTACACAGAGTGCGGACGGCCGCAGCGCTGGCAGCGCGTGTACTCACGAGTAGAGAACTTCTGCTTGCGATTGCACTTGACGATCATCGATGTCTTAGCCACTTATATCCTCCTCACATAGAGTATTGTTCGCCCCAAGCGCCGCCCCCTTCTGGGAACGGCGCTCATAGGGCAGGTGAACCTATTTCTTGAACGGGAAACCGAAGGCGTCCAGAAGGGCCTTGGCCTCCTCATCGGTGTTGGCGGTGGTCACGAAAGTGATGTCCATACCACGCTGGTGATCGACGGAGTCGAAGTCGATTTCGGGGAAGATGAGCTGCTCGGTGACGCCCATGGAGAAGTTACCACGGCCGTCGAAGCTCTTGGCGGAGATGCCGCGGAAGTCGCGGATACGGGGGATTGCGACAGAGGTCAGACGATCGAAGAACTCCCACATACGGTCGCCACGCAGGGTAACCTTGCAGCCGATCGGCATACCAGCGCGCAGGCGGAAGGTAGCGATGGACTTGCGGGCACGGGTGATCATCGGCTGCTGGCCGGTGATGGCGCGCAGGTCGCGCACGGCACCGTCGATGGCCTTGGAATCGGTAGCGGCCTCGCCGACACCCATGTTCACGACGATCTTCTCAAACTTGGGGATCATCATGACGTTCTCGTACTGGAACTTGTCCTGAAGCTGCTGCTTGACCTCGTTGTTGTACTTGGTCTTCAGACGCGGCACATACTTCTCTTCTGCCATTGTTCACTCCTTCTTGGGGTTTTAAGCACGGGGCGTGGCCACGATGGGTTGTCCTCGTGCCTCCTGGCTGCATCCGCGCCGCTCATGGCATTACGCGGTTTGGACTCGACACAGCAGGAGCCGACAAAACAATCGGTACTATACGCGCATCGGGAGCGTTTTTCCAGAAAAACCTCGTCTGCCTGCACAACTCCACAACTCCCCCGCACAAACCGATCCGCATGCGACGGAGGAAAATGACAGTTGCGGTGAAATAGGGACTGTTTGACGGCTTAACTGGCTTAAACAGCCCGCATTTCACCGCAACTTATTGATGGGGATGCGACTAGCGCTTGCGGGGGACGAGTTTGGTGCGGCGCAGGTGGATCATCTCGGCGGCGATGGAGATGGCAATCTCCTCGGGATCCTCGGCCTCGATGGCAACGCCGATCGGCAGGTGCAGCTCGTCGATCTGGTCCTGCGTAAAGCCCTCCTGCTCCAAACGGGCGCGCACAAAGGCCGTCTTGCGGCGCGAGCCCAAGCAGCCCAGATAGGCGGGTTTAGCGCGCATGGCCTGAATCACCACGTCGATATCGGACTTGTGGCCTGCTGTGGCCACGACCACCAAGTCGCGCGGGCCGATGGGGCACTGCTTGCTCAGGTTCTTGTAATCGACCAGGCGACGATCGTAGACACCGGGCACCCATTCGGGCGTCAGCGTGCCGGGGCGGTCATCGCACGCCACAACGGCAAAGCCCGCCGCCGTGAGTACGCGCGCCGTCGCAGCGCCCACGTGTCCGCAGCCAAAGATGTAGGTCAGGCCCTCGGGGCAGAGCGTCTCGATGTGCGCCGGGGGAATCTCGGAGGCGGCGTTGGTGTAGGTGACCTTACTCCCCTCCTCCACCAGCGAAAGCTCGGGGCAGCCCGCAATGGTATGGCGCGATGCCCCGCCATGGTACTCGGCCACATCGCCCTCGAGCGCGTTTGCGATAAACGGTTCAAAGTCGATGACGAAGTCGCCGATGCGTCGATACGCCAAGACGTCGGCAACCGACTGGAACAACAGCACCTGCGATACATCCAGGTGCAGATAGCACAGGCAGATGGCTCCGCCGCAGATCATGCCGGTATCGGAGTTCTCGCCGCCCATGGTGTAGCGGACCAGACGCGATTGCCCTGCGGCCAGCAGCTCGCGCGCCTCGTTCAGCGCAAAGAGCTCGATCTTGCCGCCGCCGATGGTACCTGCTTGGCTGCCATCGGCAAAGACGGCCATCCAGGCGCCCACGCCGCGCGGCGATGACCCTGCCGTGCCGGCAACTACCACCAGCTCGCACGTCTTACCGGCCTTCAGAGCGCCAAGCGCAGCATTCACCACATCGAGCTTTTCCATTGCAATTTCCTATCCCTGGAATACACCGGTGAGCATGGCGAGCGCCTCGAGCACGCCGCCGCCGACCGACGTCGCCTTGTCCGAAATATAGTTGATATAGCTGGCATCGCCGCGCGGGTCGACGTCGGCACATTTAAAGCCCTCGGTCACCTGAACGCCGTCGGCCAAAAGGCCGCGCAAGCAGCCATCGATCTGCGTGCACATGGGCGTATCGCCCGCGTAGCCAATCACGTCCCCGGCGCTCACGATATCGCCGATCGCATGGTCGGACCTAAACACACCGGCAGCGGGGCTGTGGATAACACGTTCCTTGCCATAGCCGGCGATGACACCCGGCACGCCCGTGTTGGGCTGGGGCGAACCTTGGGTAATGACACGGCCGAGAAAATGCCCGCGCATGGTCTCGACCACGGCGTCGCAATCGACCGGCGCGGTAAAGCCCGGCCCCACGGCAATGACGGCAGGCGCCATGTCGCGCGTGGTGCCCAAGTTGCGCTTGGCCAAAATCGCGTCGACCACAGCCGCGGGTTTCAGCTCGCCGAGCATCTTGGCCTGAGGGTCCACCACAACGGCGACGTCTCCGGCCTCGGTAATCTCAAGCGCCTCAGCCGGCGTCTGCGCCAAGCGAGCGCGAATGCCTTCGACCTCGACCTCGCCCAGGCGAATGGCCTCGCAAAAACTAATTGTGCGGCGGATGCACGTGGGAACCGCGATATCGGCCATAACGACCGACACGCCGGAGCGCACCAAACGGGCAGCGACGCCCGTGGCGATATCGCCGGCGCCGCGAACATAAACGAGCATTCCCGGGGCACCTCCCTGTGCTACGGTTTGAGCAGAGCAAAAGCGGTTCGACCGCTGCTCTGATGATTATTTATTATCACAGTATTATACGGCGGTGAACATATGGAAACGGTTAACGGTAATCTTGCCTCGGCGCTCAGGATCGAGCCGGGCATTACCGCGATTATCGGCAGCGGCGGCAAGTCGACCTTGCTCAAGACGCTGAGCCTTGAGCTTATGCGCGCTGGCGGCCGCGTGCTCCTCTGCACCACCACGCATATGTTTCCCGTCGCCGGCGTGCCGTGGGACGGATCGAGCCGTCGTCTGGACGCCGCGCCCTGGAAGCCAGGTGCCCTACACGCCCCAGGCTGCACCTGCGAGGCCTGCGCGGGGCTTGTGCGGGGAAGGATCTGCCAAGCAGGTGTCTTGGACCCCCAGACGGGCAAGCTCTCCTCCCCCGCCGCGCCGCTCGACCAGCTGGCGCAGCGCTTTGACTACGTCCTGGCCGAGGCGGACGGCAGCAAGCGGCTCCCGCTCAAGGCGCACGCCGCCTGGGAGCCGGTAATTCCCGCCGCCACGGCAAACGTTGTCTGGGTCGTCGGCGCCTCGGGGCTCGGCAAGCCCATCAACGAAGCCGTCCACCGCCCCGAGCTCTTCTGCGAGCGCTGCGGCTGCGAGCCCACCGACGCTGCCACCCCAGAGCGCGTCGCCCAGGTGCTCAATGCCGAGCTGCAGATGCTGAACCTCAACAATGCCCGTATCATGCTCAACCAAGCCGACACGCTTGCCGACCCAACAATGGCAGATCGCTTCGAGGCAGCCCTCAACCGCCCCCTCATCGCCACCAGCCTCCAGGGGTAGCAAATTTGGGACGGGGCTCTTTTTGCTACCCCGTCCCAAAAAATCATCTCCCAAATTAGCTACCCCGGCGGTCTTCCCGTTAGCGGGGCACGTAGCGGCCGGGTTGGGCTCCGGTGGGCTCGCCGTCGCGCGCGGCCAGCACGCCGTTCACAAACACGGCCTTGGCGCGGCCATGTGCCTCAAAACCCTCGAGCGGCGTGTAGTCCACAGCCTGATGCTGCATCGCGGCACTGATCGTCCAGCGCGCCTTGGGATCCCACACGCACACGTCGGCATCGGAGCCCTCGGCAAGACAGCCCTTGCGCGGGTACATGCCAAACACGCGCGCCGGGTTCTCGCTCATCAGGCGGCAGAGGTCCTCGGGGCCCAGCTGTCCCTCAAAGCTCGTGGCAATCGCGACGGGACGATGCTCCACGCCGGGCCCGCCGTTGGGAATCGCGCGGAAATCATCGCGTCCTCGGTCCTTTTGCCCGTGCAGGTTAAAGCTGCAATGATCGGTCGCAATAGTATCGATCTCGCCAGCCACAAGCGCCTCGCGCAGCGCGGCACGGTCACCGGCATGGCGCAGCGGCGGGCTCATCACGTACTTGGCGCCCGCAAAGCCGTCCTCGCCCTGCTCCAGATAGCAGGTGTCGTCGAGCATCAGATACTGAGGGCATGTCTCGACATAGATGTTCTTCTGCCCGCGCGCTTTGGCAGCGCGAATGGCCTCGAGCCCCAGCTTGGTCGAAAGGTGCACCACGTTGACCGGAGCGTCCCCGGCCAAGTGCGCCAGATACAGCAGGCGGCTCACGGCCTCGGCCTCACACACGTCCGGACGGCTGAGCGCATGGCCCTCGGGCCCGTGGATACCCTGCTCAAACACGCGCTTCTGCAGCGCGTTGACCAACGTGCCGTTCTCGCAATGCACGCACAGGATACCGCCCACGCGCTTGAGCTCCTCCAGCACCTCGAGCGTCTCGGCATCGTCCAGGCGCAGATGGTCGTAGGCAAAGTAGGTCTTAAACGACGACACGCCCGCCTCGCGCATGGCCGAAAGATCGGCGCGGTTGCGCTCATTCCACTCGGCAAGCGCCATATGGAAGGCATAGTTGGCGGTGCAGGTGCCGTCGGCGCGATGACGCCACTCGACCAAGGCATCGGGCATGGTCACGCCGCGATCGGCCGTCGCGTAGTCCACAATGGTCGTCGTGCCGCCGCAGGCAGCCGCGCGCGTGCCGGTCTCAAAGCTATCGGCTGTCCAATCCATGCCGGTCCAGCACTGCATGTGCGTGTGCCCATCGATAAAGCCCGGGAACACCCAGCAGCCCGCAGCATCCTCGACGGTATCGCCCTCGGCCGGCTCAATCGCCGCGGCAATCCGCACGATCTTATCGCCATCCATGGCAAGATCGGCGCGGCGAAGCCCCTGGGGCGTCACGAGTGCGCCGTTTTTGATGATGATCATAATTGCTCCTTATTGATTGATGCAGTTGGCCACGCGATCAAAATACGAGCAGGCGGCGATATGCTCCGTTATGCGTCGCTGTCCCTTGACGGTATCGACGTCCCACAGCTCGTAGGCACGCGCCTCGACCAGCACCACGTCGGTACGGTCCTTGAGGATCGAACCGCCGCCGTCCTTACCCTCAAGACACATAAGTGCATCGAACAATTCCGCCGGAAAGAGCACCGGGCTCGAAGGCTCGCCGTTGCACGCAAGACGCACCGGATGATTGCGGTCACGCTCGTCAAACGCACGAACCATACCCTCAAAAGAATCCGAACTCACAAGCGGCTGGTCGCCCGGCAAAAAGAGGCAGCCTTTCCAGTTGCGTTCGACTCCCCACGAAAGGCCCGCACGGACGCTTTCGCTGCGCAGTTTGCCATCGTGCAGCACACACGGGCAATGCTTGTCCTCGCAAATCTGGGCGACCTCGGGCCAACGCGTCGAAACCACGACGTCAAAGCCCCGGGGAACCGAATCAATGGTCCGGGCAATCAGCGGCTTGCCATAGATATCGGCAAGCATCTTGTTAGAGCCAAACCGCTTGCCCTCGCCCGAAGCCATAATGACGCAACCAAGTTTCATGGCGATACCTCCCCTGAAGCCATCGTACCCATAACTCGCGTCGCGGGGCATCTACATCGAAAGCGCTTATCCCGCACGCCCACGATGCAAAAAGGGGCACCCCGCCGGTTGGCAGAGCGCCCCCTTTACATGGCTTACCCCAGCGCGGCTTTAGGCCTGGAACCAACGGGCGGTGTTGCGCTCGTCGAGGGCCTTGAGGGTAGCGGCGGGATCGGCAACCTTCTGCAGGAACATCATGGCTGCGATGGCGTACGGCTTGTAGCTGGCCTCCTTGTACATGCCCACGCGGTGCATGTCAAAGACGTCGGCGTTGACCTCGCCGTGCTCGCAGGAGACACCGGAGATGTCGGCGGGCAGCGGGTGCATAAAGATGGTGTCCTGGCCGTTGGCGGTCTTCTCCATGAGCTCGGTCGTGGAGCACCAGTCCTGATGGGTGGCGTTCTGAGCGAGCAGCTCCTTCTCGAGCGCTGCGATGCCGGCGTCGTCGCCCTCGGCGTACAGGTTGGTACGCTTCTCCATGGCGGCAAACGGAGCCCAGCTCTTGGGGATCACGATGTCGGCGCCCTCGAAGGCCTCGGCCATGGTGTTGACCTGCTTAAAGGTGGTGCCGGACTCGGCGGCATAGCCCTTGGCGCGCTCGACGACCTCGGGCATGAGGTCGTAGCCCTCGGGGTGGGCCAGGGTGACGTCCATGCCAAAGCGGGGCAGCAGGCTGATCAGCGACTGCGGGCAGGACAGCGGCTTGCCGTAAGAGGGCGAATAGGCCCAGGTGACGGCAACCTTCTTGCCCTTGAGGTTCTCAAGACCGCCAAACTCGTTGATGAGGTAGAGCATGTCGGCAGAGGACTGCGTGGGGTGATCGGAGTCGGACTGCAGGGAGATGAGCGTGGGACGGTGATCCAGAACGCCGTCCTCGTAGGCCTGCTGGACAGACTCGGAGACCTCGGCCATGTAGGCGTCGCCCTTGCCGATGTACATGTCGTCGCGGATGCCGATGACGTCGGCCATGAAGGAGATCATGGTAGCGGTCTCGCGGACGGTCTCGCCGTGAGCGATCTGGGACTTCTTCTCGTCCAGGTCCTGCAGCTCGAGGCCGAGCAGGTTGGCGGCCTTAGAGAAGGAGAAGCGCGTACGGGTGGAGTTGTCGCGGAACAGGGAGACGGCCAGGCCCGAGTCGAAGATCTTGGACGAAACGTTGTTCTCACGCAGCTCGCGCAGGGCGTCGGCAACGATGTAGAGAGCCTTGAGCTCATCGGTGGTCTTATCCCAGGTGTGCAGGAAGTCGCTGCCGTACATGCCCTTAAAATCGAGGCCGTTCAGCTGCTCGACGAGCTCGGTAAACTTGGCGTCCATGTAAATATCCTTTCCATAGATGAAACGATCGCAATGAGTAGATGTGCTCCGGCATGCGCGTGTGGCTAGAACATGCAGAGCGCTATGACGAGGACCCGCTACCGTTGAGGAAGCATGGGAGATAACGACCGCGGGCCCCAAGTCAACAGGGGGTGCCGGGGACACAGGCTGTCCCCGGCTCAACAAGATCGAGGAATGGGACTAGTCGATCTTGTTGTTGGTCAGACCAGCGCGGAACACGGTAGCGTCGCCATCGGCCTGGCTCGGATCGTAGAGGTTCAAAGCAGCAACATACATGGCGGCAGCGGTGACCAGGTCGTCCTTGTAGGTGACCTCGTTGGGAGCGTGAGCCTGAGACTCGGCACCCGGGCCAAAGCCAACGCAGGGGATGCCATAGCGGCCCTGGATGGAAACGCAGTTCGTGGAGAAGGTCCACTTGTCGCACAGCGGACGGCCGGTGCGCTTGTCCATGCTGGGCTCGCAGCCGATGCGCTCGTCACCGAACATGGCCTTGTGGGCGTCGACGAGGGCCTTGACGTGCGGAGCGGTCTCCTTGTTGATCCACGTGGGGAAGTAAGCCTCGGTCTCGTAGACCTCGCCGGTCCAGGACGGACGGTCGTACATGTACATGGAGACCTTCACGTCGTCGCCGTACTTCTTGGCGGCCGGCAGGTTGCGGATCTCGTCCAGGCAGGACTCCCAGGTCTCGCCGGCGGTCATGCGACGGTCGATGGAGATGGCGCAGGAGTCAGCGACAGCGCAGCGGCTGGGGCTGGTGTAGAAGATCTGGCTGACGGTGCAGGTGCCGCGGCCCAGGAAGCGGGCGTCCTCAAAGTGCTCGGGGTTGTACTTGGGGTCGAGCATCTTGACGAGGCCCTTGATGTCGGTCGACTCGTCGCAGCCGTTGTTGTTGAGGGCGCGGACGTCGGCGATGATGTCGGCCATCTTGTAGATGGCGTTGTCGCCGCGGTCGGGAGCGGAACCGTGGCAGGAGGTGCCGTGAACGTCGACGCGGATCTCCATGCGGCCGCGGTGACCGCGATAGATGCCGCCGTCGGTGGGCTCAGTGGAAATGACGAACTCGGGCTTAATGCCGTCCTTGTTGTAGATGTACTGCCAGCACATGCCGTCGCAGTCCTCTTCCTGGACGGTGCCGACGACCATGATCTTGTAGCCCTCGGGGATGAGGCCCATGTCCTTCATCATCTTGGCAGCATAGGTAGCAGAAGCCATGCCGCCCTCCTGGTCGGAGCCGCCGCGGCCGTAGATGATCTCGTCGGTTTCGTAGCCCTCATAGGGATCGGCATCCCAGTTCTCGATGTTGCCGATACCGACGGTGTCGATGTGGGAGTCGATGGCGATGATCTTGTCGCCCTCGCCCATAAAGCCCATAACGTTGCCCAGGCCGTCGACCTTGACCTCGTCATAGCCAAGGCTCTCCATCTCGGCCTTGATGCAAGCGACAACCTCACCCTCCTCGCAAGACTCAGAGGGGTGGCTAATCATTGCGCGAAGAAAACGCGTCATATCAGCACGATGGGACTCAGCCGCAGCCTTAATGGCATCAAAATCGAGTTCTTTAGTCATAACAGTCAACCTTTCTACAAGGGTTTACCTACAGGTAGATATTTCAGATAGATCACTTGTGCCAAGCGGCGTGAGGTTGAGCACCCCACAAGCAAGTAACCATAGGAGGCGGACGGAGGACTTTGCTCCGTCGCGAGTTCCGCACGAGCCGGAGAGCACTTAATGTGCTCTCCGTGCGAGCAGGACTGTCCGAGCAGGGAGTAAAGTCCTCCGGCTGCCTCCGGACAGGTCAGTCTGCTAGCAAGTGGGGTACTCGCCCTCCCAGACGATGCGACGGTACTGATCCGGGTCCGTGTCACCTTCCGTGGAGAAGCAGAGCACGGAGCTTGTCTTGTCCAGACCGATGAGCTCTTTGAGCTCGGCGTACTCGGGATCGAGCATGAGGGTCTCGACCAGGCCGGTGGTCACGGCGCCGGACTCGCCGGAGATGACGCGCGGGTCGCCCTTCTCGGGAGCGCCCAGGGTGCGCATGCCGCGAGCGGTGACCCAGTCGGGGCAGGACACGAAGGCGGTGGTGTGGTTGCGCAGGATATCCCAGCCCAAGATGTTGGGCTCGCCGCAGCACAGGCCGGCCATGATGGAGGGCATGTCGCCGTCCACGATGCGCGGGTCGCCGTCGCCGGCGGCAGCGCCCTTGTACAGGCAGGCGGCAGGCGCGCACTCGACCACGACGAAGGTGGGCGGGTTATCGGGATACAGGTTGGTGAAGTAGCCCACCACGGCGCCGGCGAGCGAACCCACGCCAGCCTGGACAAACACGTGCGTCGGGCGGTTGATGGCCATCTCGCGCAGCTGCTCGGCAGCCTCGGAAGCCATGGTGCCGTAGCCCTCCATGATCCAGGACGGGATCTTCTCGTAGCCCTCCCAGGCGGTGTCCTGAACGATGACGCCGCGCTCGCAGGCATCGGCCTCGGCGGCGGCCATGCGCACGCACTCGTCGTAGTTGACCTCTTCGATGGTCACCGTGGCGCCCTCGGCGGCGATGTTATCGAAGCGTGGCTTGGTGGAACCCTTGGGCATGTGCACGACGGCCTTCTGGCCCAGCTTGTTGGCAGCCCATGCCACGCCGCGGCCATGGTTGCCGTCGGTGGCGGTAAAGAAGGTAGCCTGGCCAAAGTCCTTGGCAAGCTGATCGGAGGTCAGGTAATCGAAGGTGCACTCGGCAACGTCCTTGCCGGTCTCGTCGGCAATGTAGTTGGCCATGGCAAACGAACCGCCCAGGACCTTAAAGGCGTTGAGGCCAAAGCGATAGCTCTCGTCCTTAACGCACAGGTTGGACAGGCCCAGGCGCGCGGCCTGGCCATCCAGGCGGGCAAGCGGAGTGACGGTGTACTGGGGGAACGACTGGTGGAAGGCGCGGGCCTTCTTCACGTGGTCGAGGCTCATGATTCCCAAGTGCTTGTCATCGCTCTTGGGCATCGTGTTGCCCGCCCACTGGATCTTATCGGCCATACGGTGAACTCCTTAAGTTCTCTCTTGCCGGCCCCCGCATACGCGTTTCAGCCCGATCCCATTCACACGGCTGAACTTTTATGTGGATGCCAAACAAAAAGTTTGTTAGCACTGTTCTATCACACTTTTTGATTGGAAAACCTAACAAATTGTTTGTTGCCGTAATCGGTACCTTTTCGCCGCCGAACGGTCACATAACACAGCGACACTTTCGTTATTTGCGAACAAGTGGGGTTTATGGCACAGTGAGCCCAAACTAATTTTTAGGAAGGCACCCATGACCCCCGCACAGATTGAGTTTTACAAGCGCCTTGCACACGGTCTGGCGCTCCAATTTGGCCCCAACTGCGAAGTCGTCGTCCACGACCTGGAGACCGAGGACGTGGACCGCTCCATCGTAGTGATCGAAAACGGCCACGTCAGCGGGCGCAAACTGGGTGACGGCCCCAGCCATATTGTGCTTGAATCCATGCACGAGGGCACCGCCGACGTGCACGACCGCGAGCCGTACCTCACCAAAACCGCCGATGGCAAGCTGCTCAAGTCCTCGACCATCTTTATCCGCAACGATGAGGGCAAGCCCGTCGGCATTTTGGGCATCAACTTTGACATTACGCTTATGAAGGCTTTTGAGCGTTCGCTCGACGCCTTTACCGGCACCGGCGGCACGGGCTACACCGAGCCCGAGCCCATTACCAAGAACATCGGCGACCTGCTCGAGGACCTGCTGCACGAGTGCGAACAGTTTGTGGGCAAGCCCGCGGCACTCATGACCAAAGACGAGCGCATTCGTGCCATTGGCTACCTCGACCGTCGCGGCGCCTTCCTCATTTCCAAGTCGAGCGAACGCGCCTGCGAGTTCTTTGGCATCTCCAAGTACAGCTTCTATAGCTACCTCAATGAGGCCAAGGCGGCGGCCGACGACAAGTAGGCACTCGCCTAGATTGCCCCTCCCCTTTTGGGCGCGAGTTCTGGAAAGCTCGAATCCAAGACCGAGCCGCTTGGGAAGTTCCATATAATCGATGTCATTAGTATTTCGAAAGGGTGGAACAGAATGGCGTTGAGCAAGGCATCATGCACCGGTCGCGGATTGATTCCGGCAATTGGTGGACATGTGCACCGCATGTTCGATGAGGGTGAAGACGACCTGTTTTCGCTGAGCCTTGACGACGTGATGGATGATCGCCCGTGGACCGCCGACGAACTCATGGGCGGCGGGGCTCGCCCGTCAAGCCCCAATCCCGCACTTGCGCCTAAGCCCGCATCTGCGCCGGCTCCTGCGCAGTCGCCTGTTTCGACGCCCGCGTCTGCGCCCACACCCACTTCGGCGCCCACGCCCACTCCCCGCCCCGCAAGCGACCCGTCCGAGACGGCGGCGTTTCTCGCTGCAGCGACGCAGGGCAAATCGGCCGACAGCACCGTTATGTACAGCGCCCGGCAGTTGCCTGTTCCTGCGGCACGCAAGCCTCCGGTCACAAGGCTCGATGAGCCCGTTGCCCATCAGGTTGCCTACGATTCCTGGGCTGCAGCCGATCTGGATGAGACCTCTACCGGCATGCCGGCGCTCGACGTTCCAGTTAATCCGCTTTTTGCCGCCAACACGAGCGCCGCGGGCTATGAGGGCGGTGCGGCATATTCCGATTATTCCGATGGCTATGCTGACGCCGGTCGCATCGAGACCGAGGATTATGGCACCACATCGAGCGATTATCTCAACGATCCGTACGCCGCCACGCCTGCACCGGAATATGACCCGGAGGCCGCGTCCGCACCGGCGTATACCAAAAGCACGGGCGAAGAGCGCTTCGCCGATTATTACGCCGAGGAAAAGGCGCTGCGTTTTTCGGAATTTCCGCAGGCAGTCAAGGTTGCCTTTATCGCCATTGTCATTGCCCTGCTCGGTGTCATTGCGTTTGAGGGATTCCGGCTGTTCTCCGGCCCCACCCAAGCGGAGTCGGAGACCCAGCAAAAAGAGGACGATAACGAGTATCTGGACATCAACACCCTCAAGGGCGACCCCAACGACGGGGACGATGAGTAGCGAGGGCTGAAGGCGGCCGCAGGATCCCGCATCCAACACCGGCTTCTAAGTGCTGTTTTGTCATCCAGCTACACTTTTCCGAAGTTTTAAGGTGCCTATTTCGACACTTTTCCGTACTTTTACACGGCTGATTTCGACACTTTTCCGGATGAAAGCCGAATAATCACTTGGGAAACCAACGCCGTTCACGCGTCATTTCGCAGGCGGCGCTTGATTTCTGTCCGTACACGTTGATAGACTTCCTCTTGCCCGCAAGGAGCGGGCGCGTTTTATCCAGAGTCGGGGTAGAGAGTTGGCTCCACGATCCCGACGCCAACCGGCCAAGAGGCACGGTGGCCCTGCCAACATCGATGAAAGGAGTCCGTATGGACAATTTCTCTGTGCGCAGCGAGCGTAACTTCCACAACCTGATCGTCAAACCGAATCACATGCATCTTCTGGATAAGCCAAATGGCTACGCCTCGGCCATGATCAAGAGCAGCCTCTCCCACCAGATGCGCTTTACGGTGCAGGTGCTCAAGGAAGAACTCTGCGCCGCCGGCAGCCCGCACGTGCTGCAGATCAAGCTGCTTGGAGACGACTCGCGTGAGCCGTCTAGCTGGAAGCTCTTTGCTGACGGCGTATGCGTTGCGGACGGATCCGGCGCCTTTGCCCGAGAGTGCTTCTGCGAGGGAGCCGAGGCATTCCTGGACCTGTGCCGCGACGCCGTGCGCTCGGCCGAGCTGTACTAGTGGAGCCAGAGGGAGTATGAGCTGTTGAGTGCGGCCCGCGGGATTGCGGGGGCGTAGGAACAGAAGCCTCATGATGGTGGCCTCGGCTGGAATGACGTATCGCTCGATAAATGATCTCAACAACGTAGCCGATGCGCCGCATTTCGCCTCAAAGGCATTGAGCGATCGGGTGGCGTCCAGCATTTCTTTGATATCCCCAATTGATTGTTCCGAGAAAGTCTCTTCATGCCCTCATAATCGCCCTTACGAGAAACTTGGACGAGACGGGCGTCCATACGCCGTCTCTAAACTAACGAGCCGTTCGCGGAAAGAACATCAGGCTAGCGTGGGCCAAAGATATACTGGTATCGTTGCAACAATTATGGAAGATCGGCATCGTCAATGACCTCCTTGAAATTCTCCAGGCGCTTCGCGCTTAGCCTGCTCGTCCCGCTGTCCGCCGCCGTAGCGCTAGCTTTGCCCTCAACCGCCCTCGCTGCGTCGGACCCGAACCCGCCCAGCATCTCCAACGTGACGTTATCCGCGACGACAGTCACGGCCGGCTCCACGCTGCATGTCGGCTACGATGTGGACGACCCCGATGGGGTGCGGTCAGTCACGCCGATAGTCGAGGTCGTCGTCGATAGCGATGACGGGGACCAGGGCAACAGCTCCCGCCTCGCCTTCCGGTCGACCGGCGACACGACCGCGGGCTTCGATATCCCCACCTCCCCGAGCGACCGGCCCTGCAGGTACCGGATCATCGGCCTCGGCGTGACCGATAGCCTTGGATGGGTTACCGATGTCTACGACGCGGCGTATGCCGAGGAGAAGGGACTCAACTCTCCGACCTTCGCCACCAGCCCCCTCGTCTATGAGGTGACCGAGGGGCCCGCGGACCAGAACCCGCCGACCGTGTCCTCCGTGTCGTTCTCGAGCAGGGAGGTCGCGACCGGTGCCGACTTCCACATCTCTTGGTCCGTCGCGGACCCGGACGGCGTTCGCTCCGTTTCCCCCATACTGCAGCGGGGCTGGGAGGATAAGGACGACGGCTGCTCCGTTTCGTCGGCCTATTATCACGGAGGCTCGTCTATCGACGGGTTCGACCTCACATTCGACAGCAATAGGATCGGAAGGCACAGGCTGATCGGCCTTTCGGTCACCGATGACCTAGGGTTCGAGACCGATGTGTACGAGAGTTCCTACGCCAGGGCCAACGGCATCTCGGGCGCGACTTTCTCGGTTGCCGACCCGAGCGAGCTGTGCTTCGAGGTGACCGGCAGCGCGATCGACCGGAACCCGCCCACGGTCTCGAACGTTTCCATCTCCGCGAAGAGAGTCCCTGTCGGCGGGCTCCTCCGCATCTATTGCAATGTAGGCGACGCGGACGGCGTGAAGTCTGTCTCCCCGATTCTCGGCGACCCCGGCTATGTCGAGGACCCGAACTCTGTAAAGGCCCGTAAAACGTTGAGCTGCAGCTACGATGCGGCAAGAGGCTATATCGAAATCGAGTTCCCCACGTCGCTCTCGATGGGCTCGTTTGAAATCCATGCCCTCGCGGTCCTCGACAAGGCGGGTCATGAGACCTTCGTCTACAGCTCCGCCTACGCCGAGCGTAACGGCAAGACCGGCGTCCGGACCTTTGATGTCGACGACGCGGAGAACGTCACCTTCGACGTGACCGCCCCGCTGTATGCCGCCACCAAGGGCAACGGACAGGCATATGCAAAGGGCAACGAGAACGGTCTGACCTTCCACTTCAGCGGTCCTCTCGATGAGTTCACGCGTCTCCTCGTGGACGGAAATGAGGCCTCCGCTGAGAACTACACCGCAACCAAGGGCAGCACGATTATCGAGCTCAAGCCGGCCTACCTGGACACGCTTGCCGCCGGCGGACACACCGTCACGGCCGTCTGGAAGGACGGGACGGCGACCGATGCATCCTTCACCGTGGAGGGGAAGGCCCAAGGGGAGCAGGCGGGCGGCAAGACCGATGTAGATTCACCCGGCGACAACAAAAGTGATCCTGCCACTCCTGAAAAGGACGCCGACGAGGCGTCTACAAAAAGGTCGGGACACACGACAACCGATGAACTAAAGCTCGCCGTAACCGGCGACTCCGCTTGGATGGCCAGCATCGCATTAGCCATGGCGGCCACGGCCTGCTTCGCGGCAGCGAGAAGGCTTGAGCCCAAGCAGCATAGGCACGAACAGTAGCTCAAAGCGAACTCAACTGGGAAGGGCAGATGGATAGCCGTCCTTCTCTTGCAATCAACCCAATCCGCTGAAATGCAATCAGTTAACGAGTTTTGCCAGACGCTCGGTCTCTACCCCGCTCTGGCAAGCCACCTAGCAATGAGATAATGCCCACGGCGATCAACGCAAACAAGGAGCACGCTATGGCAGACAACGAGATCAAACCCTCAACGGACGGCGGCCGAGAGGAACTCGTGGCAAAACAGCTCGCATCGACCAAAATCCACCTCGCGCTCACCCAGGAGCGGGTGGACGTCTCCGGCGCCATCAAGCTGCCGCTCGAGCGAATTCCCCAGCTCGGCGTGGCGTTCGCCTCGCTCCCCTCGATGTTTCGCACCGTCACTAACACGGTGAGCGTACCCACGTTGCTCCAGGCGACTGACAAATTTGGCAACCCGCTCGATCCGTCGAAACTCAACTCGTTCAAGGACGGCAGCGGTCTCACAGGGGGCTACCGCGACGCAGTCAAGGGCTTTGGACAGGCGCGCTTCCACGTAGTCGAGGGCGACATCGCCACGAGCGTCACTCAAGTGCCTTACGACCCGACGTCGTTGTTCATGGCAGCCGCAATCGCGCAGATAAACCAAAAGCTCGACTCCATCCAGGAGTCCGTCGACGAGATGTTCGAGTACATGCGTCAGCGCGACAAGGCCAACATGCGTGGCAACCTCAAGACGCTCGCAGACATCCTCAACGGTTACGGCCTCAACTACGGCAACGCCACCTACATGGCAAACGCTCATATGAAGGTGCTCGACATCAAACAGTCGTCCGCGCAGGACATGGAACTCTTCCGCTCGCAGGCGCAAGCGGATCTGAAAAAGAAAGGGTTCATCGAGGTGCGAGACGGCTTGGGCAGACGCCTCGACAAGGTGCTCGACTACCTCAAAGACTGCCAGCTCGCCACCTACATCCACGCGTTCTCACTGTTCCTCGAACCCATGCTCGCCCAGAACTTCGAGCCCGCAAAGCTCGCGGACGCCACCGCGAAGATCGAGGCCGATTCGATTGCGTATCGCGAGCTCTACACCGAGTGTTACGACGCCCTCGAGGCGGGAACTGCCGACACCGTCGATGCGGCACTGCTGGGCGGCATCGCGTCCGCGGGCAAATTGCTCGGTCACGCCATCGCAAAGACCCCCGTGGGCGAACATACGCTCATCGACGAGGCACTCGAGGGTGCAGGAGAGGACATCGGCAGGTTCAACGACAGGCAATCCGAGAAACTCCTCGAAAAGCTCCATCGGGCAAAGACGCCTGACGTCGCACCGTTCAAGCAGAGCGTAATGGAAGTAGACACCCTCTACAACCGCCCCACGCAGATCGCCGTGGACGCCGAGAACGTCTACATCCTGCCTGCCAAGCGGCAGGAAGAGTAGCGATACGCGACAGGCCACGCGCCATGCAGACGGCCAACGCCGCCTATCTCCCCTCCGTCTTCAACCTCAGCTGCAGGTCGCCCAGCTCGGGGCACTTGCTGGAAAGGCGCGTCTGAGCTCGCTCGCCCATCCCCCACCGCTGGCGGATCTCCTGGGCGTGCGGGCTCACGTGATAGTCCCCCTCCATCATCTGCTTGAGCAGCTTGGTGGTCACGCGCACGTCGGCTAGGGCACTGTGGGCATGGCCCGTCGACTCGTCGAACTCGATGCCAAACCACGCTGCCGCGTCACTCAAAGAGACGCACCCGTGGCTGCCCACGTCCATGATCGAGGTGTAAAACGCCTGCAGGTCGGACCAGTCCGTAGGAAATACGGAAAGATCGATTGCTTTGCCTGGCACTCGGTCAAGAGCTGTCGACGATCCGCCTCGCTCCAGCAAACCACCTGGGCGGAGTAGCGACCAATCCAATCGCTGAGCCTTTTGATCACCGTGTAGAGCGGATCGGCCATCGCGGTGTCCACGGTCGATATCCCTGTAAGCTCGCGGACGGGAAACGCAACGCCTTCGGTAAATTCCGTCTGCACAAACTGCGAGAACTCGCCCATCACGTTGCCGTGGTAATCGAGCTCGACGGCGCCGACCTCGATAATCTCATTGTGCAGTCCACGGCGCTGGCGCTGCTTTGGCACCGGCGCAAACTCAAAGTCCAGCACGATCTGGCGCGCAAAGTTCGTCGTATCGATGGCCGAAATATCCGGCGTCTTTTTGTCTGGCACGGTCAGGGCCTTTCTCCGTCAACTGCCGCTCGTTACATAGGCGGCTACATTGTCGTAAGGATAGGCGCCCGTGCGGACACAAAAGCGGGGTGCAATGCCATGCACCAGGCACGCGCCACACAGACGAACCCAAGGGATCCCGCCCGCTCTATTCAAATGCATGTGATAAAAATTGAGGCCCGGTAACTTGAATCAGCGGTCATCCCGGGCCCATCAGAGCTCACAGAGCTCTTGGTTGCTTTGGTCTCGCTCCTCACGGCGCTTATCGGACTTACCGAGGCACTCAAGCAGCGTACGAAGCATAAAAAGAGGGGTCGACGCCGCTAAGGCGATGACCCCTTAATCCAAGCAACGGCGCTACCCAGCTCTTCACTACTTGGGCTGCCGTCGACCTTATTTTACCCACGGGCGCCGGGTTTACCAAATGGATTTTCGGTAAAGGAAGCACGGCACGCCCGCAAAACCACTACGCCCCAAGTGCCGCCATGGGGATCACCGCCACGCCGTCGTCGCGTGTGTAGGCAATGTTCCCCTTTCCAACCACGACCGCCAAAAACGCCGACGCGGCATTCTGGGCGGCAGGATTGGAGAGCACTTTCCTCTCCAGCGCCTTGAGATTTCTCGCTCCATCGTCTGCTTTCGCATCGCTCAGCTTGACCTCGATGGCTCCCCAGCGCCCGTCGTGCTCAACGATCGGATCGACCTCAAGGCCCTTCTCATCTTGGAAATAATGGACACTGTTGTCGACACCGCCGTAGGTGGAAAGGAACACGCGCACGTCGCGCAGAACGAGGTTCTCAAAGAGCATCCCAAACGTTTGCATATCGCCAAGCAGCCGCTCAGGGGTAGCCCCCAGCAACGTCGCCGCAAGTAACGGGTCGCAGAAGTAGCGCTTGGGGCGCACGCGAACGCGGGCTTTCGAGCGCATGGGCGGCTCCCATCCGCACAGGTCCTCGGTCAGCTTGAGCCTGTTGAAGAGATCCAAGTACGCAGCGATGGTCCTCTCGTCGGGGCCCGCCTCACCGTACGAGGCGTCCTTTATGAGCGTCTTGTACGTGACGGCCTGGCTCTCGTTCATGGCAAGAGCTCGCAAAAGGCCGTGTGCAAGCTCGGGCGATCATGCGATATACGAAATTACGCCATTCTCAATGCGGATTTTACGCTACTTCCAATGTAGTTTTTACGCCGTTGCGGATGTAGTTTTTACGCTATGTTCATTGAAGGTTTTACGCTTGGCATCCTTAGCGCGACGCTCACTCAACCCCTGACCACCGGATTGCCCGAATTCCGGGATGCTGCCTCCGCTCCAAACAAAAGGCCCAGCTCGCGATGAGCTGCCTCCCATTTCTTGAACATTAGAAATGGGAGGCTTTCCACCCCATGTCTCTATCGGAAACGGCATCCCGTCCTGAGCATCGAATCCGGGACGTAGTTTCCGCATGCGGCTTCGTTAGGAAAGCATGTTCCACTCTGAGCGCTCATTCCGGGGTGCAATTTCCGCCAGAGACGCCGCCGGGAAAGCGCATCCCGGTTTGGAGCCGAAATCTGGGATGTAGTTTCCGCTTGAAGGGCGATCCGGAAAGCGCGTCCCATTCCGAGTGGCAATTCCGGGTCACAGTTTCCGCAGATACAAGGCGACAGTCCGCCGGCCTTATCACATGCCTTCAAATATGCGATCCAGAAACACAAAACAGCAGATAGAATGCTCTTTTTCAAAAAGTACACGTCCCGAAACTTACCAAGACTTCATATCCAGCTACCGTTCACGGTCGCCGATTACCGCCCACCGATTCAAACAAGAAATATGTCGCCAAAAGCAGGCCATCTACCTGCATGGTTAGATTTTGGTCAGCTTTTGGTCAGCTGAGCGGCAAGTTCCAGCTGATACGTTTTTGCTACCCAAAAGGAGGCGGTAGCTCATGACCCATTGCAATGACCAGCTCATCGACCAACTGCTCACTCAAGCCGAACAAGAGGGGCGCTGTCTGATTCCCCCGAGCACGGCGATCCGAAAAGCGCTCCTTCGGCGCACCGGCGGCACGGTTGTCTCGCCCATGCCGGGGTTGTTTGCGCGAAAAACGCGCTGGGATGAACTCAACCGAGCGCAACGCCATTGCGAAATCCTCCGCGCCCTTGCGATCATCCACCCCGATTGGACGTTCTGTTCGTTTTCGGCCGCCTGTCTGCTGGGGCTCGAGGTCTCGTGGCGACACCTGAATGTCGTGCGTGTCTGCAGCTCGACAAAGCCGTCGGCTCGCCCGGGCGCACATATTCAGCGGCACCAGATTGAGCCGGCCGGAGCAATACGCAGAGCCGGCATATCGGTAACGCCGCCCATCCAAACAGTCACAGATTGCCTGTTGCAGACCGGTTTTGCCGACGGCATGCCCATTGCCGATTCGACGATCTTAAAGCTCGGCCTTGCGCGGGAACAGCTGATGGAGGCCGTCGAGCAACGAGCGACCGCCCGCAATGGTCGCACGATTCGCACCGCCCTCACGACACTTCGATATGCCGACGCCCGCGCCGAGAGCGGCGGGGAATCGGTCGCCCGAGCCATCATGATCGAGACGGGCTTTGCGCCCGATTGGCTTCAATACGAGCTGACGGACCCCTTCAATTCGACCAAGCCCATACGAACGGACTTTGCCTGGGAGCGCCAGGCGCGGGAACTCACACTGGGCGAGCTCGACGGGCTCATCAAATATACCGACCAGACCATGCTGGCCGGACGCACCACCGCCGAGGTGCTCGTCGCCGAACGACAGCGCGAGGCGCACCTATCGCTCTACGGCCATCCGCTCATCCGCTTTACCATGATCGAAGTCCGTTCGGCAGGCATGCTCGCGAAAAAGCTGCAGACGGCAGGCATCCGGCAGACCGCTCTGCCGGCATGGCTCAACGAGGTGGAGTTGTAGGAGCTGTTGAGCTTATGCCCGTCTGCCTGCCAAACCGGGACACACTTTCCGGTTGAAGCTCCAACCGGAAAGTGTGTCCCACTCTGGAGCCGAATTCCGGGATGCGCTTTCCGCCAGAGGCTCTACCGGAAAGCGCATCCCATTCTGAGCATCGATTCTGGGATGTAATTTCCGCCGAGGGCTCCAACCGGAAAGCGCATCCCATTCTGAGCGCCAATTCCGGGACGCAGTTTCCGCTTCAAACAAAAGGCCCCGGCTCGCGATGGAGCCGGGGCCAAAGGCGCAGCATATGCAGTTGATGTTGAGCGCGAACAGCTCGTCAGTAATGGCTGTCCGCGCCCTACCCTACCCGCGGTTGCGGACACGGCTGTAGGGCGTATCCACCATGGGCAGATCCGGACGCAGCTTGCCGTCAAATGCGCGGTAGGCGTTCTGCACGGCGGGCGCCGTGGGGATCGTTGCGATCTCGCCGATGCCCTTGCCGCCGTATGCCACGGGCAACAGCTCGTCCTTCTCCACGTAAATGGCGTGGATATCCGGAATCTCGGGCGCACGGAACAGCCCGAGCGTACCGTACCTTGCCTGGGGTACGCAGTCCTTGAGCGGCCAGTCCTCGGTAAGCGCATAGCCCATACCCATGAGCACGCCGCCTTCAATCTGACCCTGGATGGAGATGGGATTGACCACCTTGCCGGAATCGTGCGCGGCATAGACCTCGCTCACGCGGCCGTCATCATCCAGAATGACCACATGTGTGGCAAAGCCGTAGCAGATGTGGCTCTTGGGGTTGGGAACGTCAGCGCCCAGCTTGTCGGTCGGCTCCAGGTACACGTAGCCAAACTCGCAGCCCTCGAGCGCCTTGATGGCGGTCGCGGGATCCTGAGGATGCATGCCCTGGCCGGCGACGAGCTCCTGCGTGCGCAACTGATAGGCGCGACCGTCGTCGTACTCGATCTTGACGCCGTCGCCATGCGCGCTCACGGGAGTATCGGGCGCAGGCTTGCCGGCCTCGATGCCAACCATGGCATCGCGCAGCAAGAAGGCGGCGCCGCGCACGGCCTCGCCGGTCACGACCGTCTGACGCGAGCCAGACGTGGTGCCGGAGTCGGGAGCGTTCTCGGTGGAGCACTCGCCATTGGCGATGCAGCCCAGCGGCAGACCGCAGGCCTCGGCAACGTCCTGCAAAAAGACCGTGTTGCAGCCCTGGCCGATGTCGGACGTGGCGGCGTAGACCACGGCCACGCCGTTCTCGATGCGGATCTTGCAGCGGCCGGCATCGGGCAGGCCCACGCCCACGCCGGCGTTCTTCATGGCGCAGGCGATACCGGCGTGTCCGGGATGCGCGTAATAGGCATCCTTGACCTCGAGCAGCGTCTCCTTAAGCGCCGTGGAGCAATCGGCGATCTGGCCGTTGGGCAAAACCTCGCCCGGCTCGATGGCGTTACGGTAGCGAATCTCCCACGGATCCAGGCCGACCTTCTCGGCCAGTAGGTCGATCAGACTCTCGAGTGCAAACTCGGACTGGCAAACGCCAAAGCCACGGTACGCGCCGGCAGGCGGGTTGTTAGTGTAGTAGCCGAAGCCGCGGATGTCGGTGTTCTGGTACTTGTAGGGGCCGACGGCATGCGTGCAGGCGCGCTCGAGCACCGGGCCGCACAGCGACGCGTAGGCGCCGGTGTCAAAGTTGATCTCGCAGTCCAGACCGGTAAAGATGCCCTCGGCGTCGCAGCCCAGCGTAAAGGTTCCGTCCATCGCATGACGCTTGGGATGGAAAGCGAGCGACTCGGCACGCGTGAGCTTGCACTTCACAGGACGCTGGAACTTATATGCGGCGAGCGCGGCCAGGTGCTGGACCGAAACGTCCTCCTTACCGCCAAAGCCGCCACCCACGAGCATGGTCTCGACGACCACACGCTCGGGTTCGCTATCCCAGCCAAACATGTGGGCGCACTCTTTGCGCGTATCGTAGGCACCCTGGTCGGTCGACTGCACCTTGACGCCGTTCTTGTACGGGAAGGCGACGGCGCACTCGGGCTCCAAGAAGGCATGCTCGGTAAAGGGCGTAGTAAAGCGCTGCGTCACGGTAAATGCGCTCTCCGCCAACGCCTTGGCGGCGTCGCCGCGCGTCACGTGACGGCTCTGGCACACGTTGTCCTTGAGCTCCACCGTGTTGCCAAAGGCAAAGAAGCTGTCGTGCAGGCGCGGGGCGTCGGCAGCCCTGGCCTCGACAATGTTACGCACAGGCTCCAGCGGCTCGTAATCGATCCTGACGAGCTTCTTGGCCTTCTCGAGCGTCGCCTCGTCCTCGGCAACCACCAGCACGATGGCATCGCCCACGCAGCGGGTGATATCGCCCGCCGCGATCATGACGTCCCAGTCCTGGATAAGGTGGCCGACTTGGTTGACCGGCACGTCCTCGGCGCGCAGGATGCCCACCACGCCGGGCAGGGCCTCGGCCTTGGAGGTATCGATGGAGAGCACGCGGGCGCGCGGATACTTGGAGCGCACGGCGCTGGCATAGGTCAGACCCGGCTGATCGAGCTCGTCGATGTCATCGGGGTACTTGCCCTCGCCGAGCACCTTCTTGCGCACGTCGATACGGAAGGCGCGCTTGCCCACACCGTAGTCGTCGCCGCGCTCCAGATCCTCGTCGATCTGCTTTTCGCCGCGGAGCACCGCAGCGGCCAGCGAAATGCCCTCGATAATCTTCTTGTAGCCGGTGCAGCGGCAGACGTTGCCGCGGATGGCGTACTTGATCTGCTCCTCGGTGGGCTCGGGGTCCTCGGCGATGAGCGCCGCACCCGCCATGACCATGCCGGGGATGCAAAAACCGCACTGCACGGCACCCACGGCGCCAAAGGCGTACACAAAGGCCTCGCGCACGTCCTGGGGCAGGCCCTCGACGGTCACGATGTTGCGGCCGGCGGCAAGAGCGGTGGTCAGTACGCATGCCTTGACGGCCGCGCCGTCTACATGGATGGTGCAGGTACCGCAGGCGCCCTCGGAGCAGCCGTCCTTAGCGGAATGGATGTGCAGGTCGTCGCGCAGGTAGCGCAGCAGCGGCTTGTTCTGAGTCGTCGTGCGCTCGACGCCGTTAACGGTAAAAGTGAATTCCTGTGCCATGGTGATTCCCTTCTACACGCCGGCGGCGATGCCGGTGCGGTCGTGGATGGCGCCATGCGGGCAGACGACGGCGCACATGCCGCACGATAGGCAGTCCACGCCGTCGATATGGGCGCAGTTGTCCTCGATGCGGATAGCGCCGGCAGGGCACTTTTTGGCGCACATGCCGCAACCGATGCAGCTCGTGTCGCAGATCTTGCGCGCAATGGCGCCCTTATCGGTGTTGTTGCAGCGCACCAGAATGTTCTGGTAGCCGGGAACGAAGGCAATCACGCGCTGCGGGCACGCCATGCCGCACAGGCCACAGCCCGTGCACTTGGAGCGATCCACGCGGGCGATGCCATCGACCAGCGCAATGGCGCCGTGGGGGCAGGCCGTGACGCAGGCGCCACAGCCAATGCAGCCTTCGCTGCAGCGGGCGTCGCCGCCTGCGGAGGCACAGCCGCTTCCGCAGGCAACGTAGGCCACGTTATGTTGAATGGATTTGGCCATAAGAGACTCGCCTATTTCTTAAGAAGGTACGAATAGTTGTCGCGCACGGCCCTGATGGTCAGGCGGACGGCCTCGGGAAGACCGGTGTTGACGGCATCGACCGAGACGGTGCGGACCGTGCCGGCGACGCGGACCTTAAAGTGATCCTCGTCCACGGCCAGGAAGCCCTCGTTCTCGGAGTTCTCCATATCCTGCTCGCTCCAGAACAGGGTGAGCTTGTCCTTGTAGGGACGACCCTCCTGGTAGGGGCAGAACACGGCGCAGTTGCCGCACTCGTTGCACATACCATCGACATGTACCACCTGGTGCTTGGCCAGGCCCGGCACCTTAATTGCCACGTTGGCGCGGTTGGGGCACACGTCGCAGCAGACCTCGCACACCGAGCCGCAGCCCAGGCAGCGAGTCTTGGTGCAGTTGCGCTTGTCACGGCACAGCGACCCCTTGCGCTCGTAGCAGGTGTCCTCGCGACCGGCCTGAGCATTCCGGTCGGCGTACTTGTTAAAGTCCACGCCGGCGATGGCGCGGGCGACTTCGGCGGCGTCGGCAATAGCCTCGACCACGGTGGCCGGACCGCGACGGCAGTCACCTGCAGCCCAGACGCCCTCGACGCCGGTGGAGGTGGCGGCAAGGCGGCCGCGACGGTCGTGTTCGACGCCCGCGGCGTCGTACAGGCTGGCATCGATGCCCTCGCCCACGGCACAGATCACCGTGGTGGCGGGCAGCTCGACGGTCTCGCCCGTGGCGACGGGGCTGCGACGGCCGCTTGCATCCGGCTCGCCAAGTTCCATGACGTCGCAGGTCAGCACGGCGCCGTTGAGCGCCTTGGGCGCCAGCAGCTCGCAGAACTCAACGCCGTCGGCAACAGCAAGATCGAGCTCTTCCTCGTCGGCGGGCATCTGCTTCTTGGTGCGGCGATACACCAGGCGCACGTTCTTCACGCCAGCAAGGCGCTTGGCCACGCGGGCCGCGTCCATGGCGGTGTTGCCGGCGCCTATGACCACGACGTCCTCGCCCAGCTCGAGCTTCTCGCCCTTCTTGGCGGCCTCGAGGAACTCCAGCACGTCGAGCTCGGCACCCTCGCCCAGGCCCGCAGAGCCGGGCATCCAGGCACCGGTGGCCACGACCACGTCGGTAAAGCCCTGGGCCTTGAGCTCGTCAATGGACTCCACGCGAGCGTTGAGCTGAACCTTGGCGCCAAAGGCCAGGCAGAGCTCGGCGTCGTGGGAGATATCGTCGCTCGCGATACGGAACTCGGGGATCACGTGACGGACCACGCCGCCGAGAGAGTCGCGGGCCTCGAAGATAGTGACGGGCACGCCGGCGCGCGTCAGGAAGAACGCCGTCGCCAGACCGGCCGGGCCGCCGCCGATAACGGCAACGTTGCGCTCGGCGTCGTTGGCAATGGCCTGGGCGCGCAGCTTGGGCAGCACGGCGGTCATGGCCTCGCGGGCGGCCTTGAGCTTGCTGGCGCGAATCTGGGCGCCCTCGGGCTCGTAGAATGCACGCTCGCAGGCACGGCCGCAGGGATGCGGGCAGATGGTACCGGTAATGAACGGCAGGGCGTTGCGCTCGATGATGATGTTGAGCGCGTCCTCGTAGCGGCCCTCGTCAACAGCCGCCAGATAGGCAGGGATATCCTGCTGGATGGGGCAGCTCGTACGGCAAGGCGTGGTAAAGCAGTCGGAAAGCAGGCTCTTACCGGCGACCTTGCGGTCGGGCAGCGGGCGCAGCGGCTTCTTGTAGAGCGGGTTGGTGAGCGAGTCGGTCTGGATCGCAGTCACGGCCTCGAGAGAGACGCCCGCGAACGGCTTGCCATCCAGGTCGGTAAACTCGCCGGCCATCTGGCTAAAGCGCTCGTATCCACCGGGCTTGAGCACGTCGGTCGCCAGGGTAACGGGCCAAATACCGGCATCATACAGGGCGCGGATGTTGTAGACCGTGGCACCACCGGAGTAGCTGATGCGCAGCTTGCCGTCAAACTGCTCGGTAATGCGGCGGGCAGCCTCGATGGTCAGCGAGAACAACGAACGGCCGGACATATACATCTCGGTGGAAGGCAGCTCGTTCCTCGTCACGTCGACGGGGAAGGTGTTGGTGAGCTTGACGCCAAACTCCAGGCCGCGCTCGGCGCACAGGGCAATCAGGCGCTCGAACATGGGCACGGCGTCGACCCACTGCAGGTCCTCGCGGAA
The DNA here is from genome assembly GCF_003467925.1 of Collinsella sp. AM43-1. Classification (NCBI taxonomy): domain Bacteria; kingdom Bacillati; phylum Actinomycetota; class Coriobacteriia; order Coriobacteriales; family Coriobacteriaceae; genus Collinsella; species Collinsella sp. AM43-1. The sequence continues at coordinate 43,742 of NZ_QSFR01000001.1, forward strand.
GTGTGTGTCATCGAAGACGATATAGTCAAAGCCCAGCTCGTTGAGGCGCTGACGTGCAAACTCATAGCCCAGCAGCGTGGGGTTGCACTTGATGTAGGTGTTGAGGCCCTTCTCGGTGATGAGGTAGGTCGCGATGCGCTCGATCTCCGCCGGCGGGCAGCCGTGCAGGGTAGACTCGGTAATGGAGTTGGAGACGCGTGCCGGGATGGACTCGACAAACGCGGCGTCGACATGCTCAAACTTGTCCAGGTTGGCGAGCGCCCAGGCACGGCACTCGTTCCAGACGTCGGAGCCGCTGGCATCCTTCATGCCCTCGATGTAGGCGTCGACCTTGGGGCTCTTAATGCCCTCCAGGTCATAACCCACCGACATGTTGAAGACAAAGCCGTCCGGGCTGCCCAGACCGTACTCGCGAGCGATCAGGTGGCAGGCAAACCATGCCTTCACGTACTCGGCAAAGGCCTGCGGAACCTCGAGCTCGGTCGACCATTCGCAGTTGTAGCACTCGTCCTGAGCCACGATGCAGGGCTTGTTGACGCACTTGGAGAGCTCCTCGCCGTCCATAACCTGGACGGTCTTGAGCTCAAAGAAGCGAGAACCGGCCACATAAGAGGCCACGATGTTCTGGGCCAGCTGCGTATTGGGACCGGCGGCCGGGCCAAACGGAGTCTCGATGCGCTCGTCAAAAATGGGAAGCGCACCCTCCTGGTTGGTCGTGACCATCTTACGCACGCCAAAGATGGCGTCCTGGGTCTTGTGCTCCTCGATGATCCAGTTCATCAGCTGCGAAAACGGGATCGGCCTCATGATGTCGCTCATAGTGAGCTCCTCTCTGTAACGCCCGGCGAGACCGCGCGACGGGCGCAAATACGGTGTAGCGCTAGCACAGCGCCGGCGACCCCGCGGAGGCCGCCTATGCGCGCGTCGGATGCGGCGAAACATCCGACGCGCGCGAATCTCCAATTGGAATTAGTACACGCGATCGTTGAGCGTGCTCCAGAGCTTCTTGGACTCGGCCATGGTCCACGCGTTGATCTTGTCCTCATCAATCCCAACGAACTCACGATCCTTGTACAGGACGCGGCCGTTGATGATGGTGGTGCGGCAGTTTTTGCCCATCATGCCAAAGAGCATGTGGCCGTCGATATTCTCCTCGCTCAGCGGCGTAAAGGGCTTGTAGTCCATGACGATGACATCGGCGGCAGCGCCGGCCTCGAGCACGCCGAGCTTGCGATCGAAGTACTTGCTCGCCATCTTGGCGTTGTTCTCGAACAGCATGGTCATGGCCTCGCACCAGCCCACGTTGGGCATGGCGGCGTTGTGGCGCTGAATGATCAGGAAGACCTTAAGGCTCTCGAGCATATCGTGGGTGTAGGCGTCGGTGCCCATGCACACGGGGATACCGCGGCGGAAGAACTCGGGCACGGGGGCGCAGCCCACGGCGTTGCCCATATTGGATTCGGGGTTGTTGACGAGCCAGGTACCGGACTCCTTGACGATATCCATCTCGGCAGGCGTCACGTGGATGCAGTGGCCGAGCATGGTGTCGGGACCCAGCAGATTGTGCTGCAGCAGGCGCTCGACGGGGCTGATGCCACCGCGGTTGAGGCGGGAGTCCCACACGTCATTCATGCCCTCGCACACATGGATGTGGAAGCCGGTCAGGCCGTTGTTGGCCTCGGCCATCTTATCCATGGTCTCGTCCGACAGCGTAAAGGTGGCATGTCCGCCAAACATGGCGGCGATCATGTGGTTGTCGTTATCGCGACGCTCCTTGGCGGCCCACTGGGCAAACTCGGCGTTCTCGGCAATGGCCTGGTCGCATTTTTCCTGGCCGCGGCGGTCGGAGACCTCGTAGCACAGGCACGAACGCATGCCCAGCTCCTGAGCTGCATCCTTAATGGTAAAGAGGCTTCCCGGGATTTCGCAGAAGCTCGCATGGTGATCGAAGATCGTGGTGACGCCATCGCGGATGGAGTCAAGAATCGTGGCATAGGCGCTGGCCTTGGTGCCGTCGAGCGTCAGGTTGTCGTCGATCTTCCACCACTGCTGCTCAAGATTCTCCAGGAAGTTGGTGGGGTTGCAGCCCTTAATGGCAAGGCCGCGGGCCAGACCCGAGTAGATGTGGGTGTGGCAATTGATGAGTCCGGGCATGATGAGGTTGCCCTGGGCGTCGACGTACTCGGCATCCGGGTACTTGGCCTTGAGCTCGCACTCGGGGCCCACTTCGACGATCGTATCTCCGTCAATGGCGACCGCACCGTTGGGAATGAACGGGGTCTGAGCGTTGCGAGTAAAGACGGAACCGTTAGCGACCAGAAGCATGAATGCTCCCTTCAACATCAGGGGCGGGGTTTGACACCTCTGACATGGCGGAGTGCGAAGCGCCGGCCTACACCGGAAACGGGCCCTCTCCCGTCAACGCTTCACCAAAGGGACAAACCCTTTGAAGTGCGGCTTGGCGCCGCATGGCGTCGGCGGACGAGGCGATGCGCCCGCCGACGAATAGCACCGAATTGGTTACTTCTTGCTCTCGGGCAAGACCAGATCCACGGCAGCGTCCTTGGCAGCATCGATGTGCTGAGCCACGACCGGCGTCTGCGGAAGGATCAGGTTAAGGACAATGGCCATGATGGCGGTGGGGGTTACGGCATTGGAGCCGATGACGGTGGACACCCAGGCGGGCATACCCTCGCCGGCAAGGCAACCGCTGGCCATCCAGATACCCAGGCCAAAGACGACGGAGGTGCCGACGATGGTGGTAGTGCGCTGCGTGAGGCCCTCGCGGGTGAACATGCGCACGCCGTTCATGGTGATGGTGCCAAAGACGCCGACGGTCGCGCCGCCGATAACGGGCTGCGGGATAGCGGAAAGGACGGCAGAGAGCTGCGGGAACAGACCGGCGATGGCAAAGACGGCCGCGATGATCACAAAGACCCACTTGTTGACGACCTTGTTGGAGCAGATGATGCCCACGTTCTGGCCAAGGGCGCTGGTGGGAAGACCGCCCAGCAGGCCGCCGACCATAGAGGTGAGGCCCTGGGACACGATAGCGCCGGAGAGCTCGCGCTCGGTGGGCATACGGTCGATGGAGCCCAGGCAGGCGGCGGAGACGTCACCGATAACCTGGATGGCAACCATGGGGAACACGACAGCGAGGGTAATGCAGACTTCGGGATCAAACTCGAGCGCGTAGGGCATGAGCTTGGGAAGGGCGAAGACCTGAGCGGTGGCGACGCTGGAGAAGTCGATCATGCCAAAGGGGATCGAAACGATCATGCCAACGATCATGCCAAAGAACACGGATCCCAGCTTGAGCGTGCCCTTGCCAAAGTTGGCGAGCGCAAAGACCACGGCGAAGGTGATAAGAGCGACGCACCAGGCCTGCGGAGTGCCCCACAGCGGCGTACCCATACCGCCGGCCATATACTTGACGGCCGTGGGATACAGCGAAACGCCGATGGAGAAGATGACCGTACCGGTCACGACGGGCGGGAACAGCCACTTGATCTTGCTGTAGGCCAGACCAAAGAGGACCGCGACGGCGCCGCCGACGATCTCGCCGCCCAGCAGCGCACCAAAGCTAAAGCCCGAGGCACCCATGGCCTGCAGAGCCGGCAGGAACGCGAACGAAACGCCCATGACGATGGGCAGGCCGCCGCCGATGCGACGGAAGGGAGCGAAGGCCTGAAGGGCCGTATCGATCGCCGAAAGAATGAGCGCGACCTGGATGATGTCGGTGCTCTGCTGGCTATTAAAGCCGTAGACGCCGGCCATGATGACCGCCGGGGTAATGATGCCGGCAAACGATGCCAGTACGTGCTGAAGGGCACACGGGATCATTTCCTTAACGGGAGGCATGCCTTCGCGAGTGAACAGGGCTTCAGTGCCGTTCGTAACCGTCTCCTGGGTCATTTGACCACCAATCCTCGAAGTAGTTGTTTTCGCATCTAACGCTCTATTGTGACGCAGTGCGGGGTTGAGGTTGTGCCTTCGTTGCATATCGTATTAAAGATGATTCTCATTCTCAATAATAATTTTTTGTTATCAGACTATTCTTAAGCTGAGACAATGCATTTCCGCAGGTCAGGAAAGTGTCCGGTCAAAATAACATCTAACTTTTCTTTTGGTCAACCGTTTACCGCCAAAATCCTACCGCTCGTCTGTATTACGCAATGTACCTGCGAATATGCGAGTCAATAGACACCGTGTTACCATGAGAAAAAATTGTTATGAACATTTCCGATTTCACCCAAAGGAGTTGCCCGTGAACGAGACCGTACGCCGCTTTTTGCCGATGGTCGATTTCCTGGAGCAGATACTCGGTAAGAACAGCGAGATCGTGCTGCACGATTTCTCGGATCCCGACCACGCCATCGTCGATATTCGCAACGGCATTGTGAGCGGCCGTAAGGTCGGCGGTCCCGCCACCGATCTGGCGCTCAAGATCATGCACGACCCCAAGTATCGCGACCTGCCGTTTATTACGGGCTACGAGGGCCGCGGCGCCGGAGGCAAGACGCTGGAGTCCGCGACGTTCTTTATCCGCGAGGATGACGAGATCGTCGGTATGCTCTGCGTCAACACCGACCTCTCGACCGTACGCTCCATAAACGCCATGGCGCAGCAGCTCATGGCGTGCTTCGACGCAGCGCCGACGCGCACGGAGCCCGCCCCTATCGAGGTCGAAAGCCTTTCGGAGTCCACCCAGGAGCTCATCGACCGCAGCATTGCCGAGTTGCTGAGCGCGCGCGGGCTGGATGTAGCGTCGCTTGGTCAGAACGACCGCGTGGACGTCATTCGCCACCTCAACGGCAACGGGGTGTTCATGCTCAAGGGCGCCGTGGCCTGCGCTGCCACCGCGTTGGGCATCTCGGAGCCCAGCGTGTACCGCTACCTGCAAAAAGTCCGCAAGGAGGGCTAACGAGCAAAATGGAGCGCGGCTCCACAAGCGATTCGTCACCTGACAAAAGACCCTGCAGCTCGCACGCGCTGCAGGGTCTTTTTGCATGTCATGTTTAGTTGTGGTCAACGCCTTAGAGAGCGGCGACGACCTCGATCTCGACCAGACCGCCAGCCGGAAGAGAGGCAACCTGGAAAGCGCTGCGCGCGGGGAACGGGGCCTCGAACTTGGAGGCGTAGATCTCGTTCACGGCGGCGAAGTCGGCAATGTCAGCCAGGTAGACTGTGGTCTTGACGACATCGGCAAAGGTGGCGCCGGCAGCGGTCAGCAGGGCCTCGACGTTAGCAAGGGACTGCTTGGCCTGGGCCTCGACGCCCTCGGGCATCTTGCCAGTTGCGGGATCGATGCCCAGCTGGCCGGACAGGAACACCATGTTGCCGGTCTGGATACCAGGGGAATACGGGCCGATGGCTGCGGGTGCGTTATCGGAAGACACGACGGTCTTGCTCATGTTTTTCTCCTTACAAGTAAAAGGGAACGGGAGCGCGGCGTTCACACCGGGAGGCACAGTTCGGTCTGAACACCGCGCTTGATTGGGATAGTACTCAAGGTGTCCGCGCGATGCAAGATTATTATCACGTTGCGAGAATATTTTATCGCCCAACGGTTTCCCCGGACCGCTGAACGGTTCTCATGTGAAGCAGCCAGTCCAAGCTGCTGAAGACTTTATCCCGCTTAGAGCACGGGCATCGCCTGCCGCGACGGCACCACTATACTTTTGATTATCTGAGCATTTTGAAAGGCAGGATATGACCGCAACCGCCAGTCGAACCACCAACCGCAGACCCGAGCTTTTGGCGCCCGCCGGAGGGCCCGAGCCCTTTGCCGCCGCACTCGCCGCCGGGGCAGACGCCATCTACTGCGGCATGGGCAGCTTCAACGCCCGCCGCAAGGCCACCAACTTTACCGACGAGGCCTTTGAGCAGGCCTGCCGCGCCGCGCATCTGGCCGGCTCGCGCGTCTACGTCACGGTCAACATCGTCATCAAGCAGTCCGAGATGAGCGATGCGCTGCAGCTCATCCATCGCTGCTCCACGCTGGGCGCCGACGCCTTCATCATCCAGGACTGGGGCCTGTTCTTTGAGGTCAAACGCACGATGCCCAGCATCGAGACGCATATCTCGACCCAGACGAACATCCACGACGACCGCGGAACCCTTTGGTGCCGCGAGCAGGGCGCCGACCGCGTGACCCTCTCGCGCGAGCTTTCCATCGACGAGATTGCCGCCATTCACGATGCCGCGCCCGATGTGGACCTTGAGGTCTTTAGCCATGGCGCCATCTGCTTTTGCTATTCGGGCCTGTGTCTGCTTTCGAGCTTTGCCATGGCGGGCCGCTCGGCCAACCGCGGCATGTGCGCCCAGCCCTGCCGCCTGCCCTACGAGCTAATCGACGAGAACGGCCGCACGCTCTCCCCCGCCGGTCGCGAGCGCGCGCTGTGCCCGCGCGACACCAACACTTCGCAGCTTGTTCGCCGTCTGTATGACGCCGGCGCCGCATCGCTCAAGCTCGAGGGCCGCATGAAGGCGCCCGATTACGTGTATTCCATCGTCGACGTGTATCGTCATCAGATTGATGACATGCTGGCCGGAACCACCGTTGCCAAGGACGAGAAAGCCGCCCGCCAGCGCCAGCTCAAGCGCTGCTTTAACCGCGACTTTACGCACGCCTATCAGGACGGCACCTCGGGCGACGAGATGATGAGCTATGAGCGTTCCAACAACCGCGGCCAGATCGTGGGCACGGTGCTGGGCAGCCGCCCGGCCAACCGAGATGTGCGCGGCCTCAAGCCCGACGACCGCCGTCGCCGCGCCGCCATCGCCCGCATTGAGCTGTTTGAGCCCGTGGAAAAGGGCGACCTGCTGGAGCTTCGCCACGATGATGAGTTCGATCAGTTCCTAACCACTATCGCTGCCGATGATGCCGCCGTCGGTGACATCATCGAGTGCCGCGTGCCCCGCAGCATGCCCGAGGGCTGCCGCGTGCGCGTCATCCGCAGCCAGCGCGCCATCGACGCCGCCGGCGCCGCGCTCAAGCGCGACGTGCTTCGCCGCCGCGCCGTTGATGTAACCGTTGTGGCGCATCTGGGCGAACCGTTTACCGTGACGCTCACCTGCTGCGACGCCCCATCGCTTACGGCCACGGCCACGGGCTTTACCGTCGAGGCCGCCAAGACCCGCGCGGTCGAGGCGTCCGATTTGGTAGAGCACGTCGGCCGCATGGGCTCCTCGCCCTTTGAGGCAGCGAGCTTTGACGTTTCGCTCGACGCCGGCTGCGGTATGGGCTTCTCCGCCGTGCACAAGGTGCGCGCCGCCGCCTGCAAGGCATTGGAGGAGGCCATTCTGGCGCCGTACGAGGAGCGCGCGAAAACGCTCGAGTTGCCGGTGATTGTAACCAGTGGTTCCCGCCCCGCGCCCGCGCACTACCGCGACGAGCCGCAGATCTGCGCCACCGTCACCACGCTCGAGGCTGCCGAGGCAGCCCGCGCGGAGGGCGCAACGCGCATCTACATGACCACCAACGCGCTCGATGCGGCCAAGCTCTCCCCCGCCGATACGTTTGAGCAGGGCATCGTACCCGTGCTCGATGAGGTCTGCCGCGCCGTTGACCACGTCCGCGTTGACCCGTGGGTTGTTGCCGGTGCCACGGTCGCTATTGGCAACATCTCTGAGCTTGCCCTGGCCGCCCAGGTTGGCGCCACGGCCGAGATTCGCTCTTGCCTGCCGGTTCATAACACGCCCTGCATGGAAGCGCTTGCCGAGCGCGGAGCCGGTGCGTTTTGGCTCTCGCCCGAGATCACGCTCGACGAGATTGTCTCGCTCGGCGCCGCCGCGCCCGCGGCGCTGGGCATCACCGTCTTTGGCCGCCCGCGCGTCATGACAAGCGAGCATTGCATTCTGCAGGTTGCCAACGGCTGCATCCACGATTGCGCCAACTGCCGCCTGCGTGCCCGCAAGCTCTCGCTCAAGAATATCGACGGCAAGGTCATGCCCGTGCGCACCGACATCCATGGCCGCTCTCGCTTGTACGACGCCTACCCCATCGACCTTACGCCGCAGGTACCACAGCTGCTCGACGCCGGCGTGCGCCGTCTTATGGTGGACGGCACGCTGCTCGAGACGGATGAGGTGGGCCGCGCCGTCGCACGCGTCCGTCGCGCTGTCGAGGCGGCTCAAGCCGGCCGCAAGCCGGCCGCCCGCCTGCGCGGCGCCACCTCGGGCTGCATGTTTGTGGGAATTAGCTAACCGAAAGGCTTACACGTGAACGAAGAACCTCAAGTCCTCTATTGCGACGCCTGGCTCATGGTCATCGACAAGCCCGCCGGCATGATCGTCCACGGCGACGGCACCGGCGAGCGCACGCTCACCGACTACGCCAGCGACCTGCTGCTGGCGATGGGCGACGGCTTTGCCGCGACCGATATGCAGCCGCTCAACCGCTTGGACCGTGACACCACCGGCGTGGTGCTGTTCTCACTCGACAAGCAGACGCAGCCCGCCTTTGACCAGATGATCATCGACCACGCGTTCGAAAAGCACTACCTGGCGCTCGCCGAGGGCAAGATCGACTGGAACGAAAAGCTCATCGACAAGCCCATCGCCCGCGACCGTCACGACAGCCGCAAGATGCGCGTCGGCGCCAGCGGCAAGCCGTCTCAAACGCGCGTGAAGGTGCTCAAACGTCTTAAGAGCCGTCGTGGCCTGCCCACGCGCTCGTATATCGATGTCGAGTTGCTCACCGGCCGCAAGCACCAGATCCGCGTACATCTGGCCAGCGAGCGCCATCCCCTGGTGGGCGATGACCTGTACGGAACGCCGCGTCCCTACGGCCTGATGCTCCATGCCCACAGCGTGTCCTTTACGCATCCCGTAACCGGCGAGCACATCCACATCGAAGCCCCCTGCCCCTGGGAGCCCTAAACCACCACAAAGGGGACAGGCACCTTTGTGGTGGTTTTGTGCCGCGATGGCTCTGCCGGATTCCCAAACATCTCGATCTGTAACAGCTAAAGCCCATTTTGCGGTCCATCTGTTACAGATCGAGACATTCGAATCCCCTCAAGGGAATAATCTCAATCTGTAACAGTAACTCGGCAAAATCAGTCCCAGATGTTACAGATTGAGACAAAGGGACGGCGCGGTTCGTAAGTATCTCGATCTGTAACACCTAGCCCACTTTTTACGGTCCAGTTGTTACAGACTTAGACAAACCGGCAGACAACGAAAGCGGCGACGCCCGTGATGGACGTTGCCGCTTTTCTATTGAGAAAACTACTCGGTTTTCGTTACTAACCACCACAATGGGGACAGGCACCTTTGTGGTGGTTTTGGCCTTAGCCCGTCCCCTGCTGTTAGACCGTGATGACGTTGTCCATTGCCCGGTACTTGGCGGGGACCTCGCCTGCGGTAATAATCGTTGCGTCGCGGAAGTCCGCAAACTTGACGGGCGCCACCATGCCAAATTTGCTGGCGTCCGAGATTACGAAGCGTTTGGCCGTATGACGCATCGAGATGCGCTTTACTTGGGCCTCCTCGATATCGGGCGCCGTGAAGCCCTGCTCGGCGGCGATGCCATTAGAGCCCCAAAAGCCACAGTTGAAGTTGTAGCGATCTAAGGTTGCCAAGGCATCGGGGCCAACGAGCGCCTCGGTCTCGGGTTTGAGCTCGCCGCCCAGCACCACGGTACGCATGCCGCGCAAAGCGAGATGCTGAGCATGGAGCACGGAATCAGTCACATAGGTGACCCCTTCGAGATGCGGAAGATGCTCGATGAGCCTGAGCGTCGTCGAACCCGAATCGATGTACACAAAGCTCTCGGGCTCTACCAGCGCCGCCGCACGGGCGCAGATACGTTCCTTGTCGTCGTTATGGAGATCGCTGCGCTCATTAAGCGTTAGGTCGCGCGTCACGTGCGCGCGCTCAAGGCTTGTCGCGCCGCCGTGCACCTTGGCGATGCGGTGCGCTCGGTCAAGTGTCTGCAGGTCGCGTCGAATGGTAGAAGCCGTCACACCCAGGGCATCGGCAAGCTCTGGCACCGTTACTGAGCCAGCCTGTTGCACCATCGAGACGATCGCATTGAGTCTATCTTCCGCGAGCATCGCTTACTCCTCCTCGGGGTAGACGACTCCCCAATCGGCACGGAGCTTGGTCATCAGCTCCATAACATCAGAAGCATAATCCAGAAGCTCACGCTTGGAATCATCGCCGGCGACGGCCTTCTCGAGGTCAGCCATCTCGTAGCATAGGGCGTAAGCCTCGGTGCCCGCGGCGACCTCCTCGCGATGACCGTCCGCAGTCCACACGATCGTCGCATGATCGGCACGCGGATATTCGTTGACCTCGATATAGCACTTATCGAAGCTAATAATCGAGCGCTTGGGCTGCTTGGAGTGGAGCGTAAGACTCACGACGCCCAGCTGCTGCTCGGCGTTTCGGCAGACAATGCCGCCCGCGACATCGACACCAGTCTCGCAGGTGTTGCCGAGCGAAACAACTTCGGTTGGCTGGCTGGCCATAAACAGGCGCATGACCGAAAGGGCATACACGCCAATATCGAGCATGGCACCGCCGGCAAGGTTGCGATTGTAGAAACGGTTGGTCAGGTCGCCGTACTCCTTGTAGCTACCAAAGTTGAGCTGAGCGAGGTTCATGCGGCCGAACTCGCCGGCATCCATGCGACGACGCAGCTCCTGATACAAGGGCATATGAAGCACCGTGGTAGCGTCCATAAGGACAACGTTGTGCTCGGCGGCAATGGCACGGGCCTCATCGAGTTCAGCGGAATTGAGGGTAATGGCCTTCTCGCAGAGCACGTGCTTGCCGGCTACCAGGGCAGCGCGCAGATAGGTGATATGAGTGTTGTGCGGGGTAGTGATGTAGACGGCGTCGATGCCAGGATCGGCGTAGAGGTCCTCAACCGTGTCGTAGACCTTCTCGATGCCATACTGCTCGGCAAAAGCCTGAGCCTTGGACAGCGTACGGTTGGCGACGCCCGCAAGCTTGCGACCGGCAAGAGCAAGGGACTGAGCCATCTGGTTGGCGATAACGCCGCAACCGATGACGGCCCAATGGAGCTCGGGAGCCGCAAAAATATCGTCGGGGAACGGCTTGTCCTGGACCGAAGCGAACGCTGCTTTGGCGGCTGCCGCGGCGTCGAGCGGAGCCTGCTTGGAATCTGCCATTATGTGCCTCCTGTGTCATAGAACGCCTTGCTTTCTGACAGCTCTATATTCGCACAAACACGCGCTTCTGTGCGCGTTTTTGCGTATCTCACCGCTAAACGATCATTGTTGTCACAAAACGGCGCATCTATACGCATGGGTGTGCAATTAACGCAATCTAACGCGCATAAACGCGCACACAAGCAATTTGTACAGCGCACCCGCTCATCTATGCTTGCCCATTAAGGGCACTCATTTAAGTCTGTCCCCAATGAGTGCAATGAGTAGGGATAGAAAAAGGCCCGGGTGCCGTGGCATCCGGGCCTTTGCTAGCAACTTAACTGTTGCTGGCAGCTTAGAACTTGTGGCCGCACTTCTTGCAGACGCGCAGCTTGTTCTTGCCGTCCTTCTCGTGACCGACGCGGGTAACCTTACCGCACTCGGGGCAGACGAGATTGACGTTGGAGGCGTCGATGGGAGCCTCCTGCGAAACGATGCCGCCCTGCTGGTTGGCAGCGTTGGGCTTGACGGCCTTCTTGACGACCGAAACGCCCTCGACAACGACCTTGTTCTCGGCGGGGAGAGCACGCAGGACAACGCCCTGCTTGCCGCGATCCTTACCAGAGAGAACCTGGACCTTATCGCCCTTCTTGATATACATATATCTCCCCTAACTACAGGGTCTCGGGAGCGAGCGAGACGATCTTCATGTACTTCTTGTCACGAAGCTCGCGAGCGACGGGCCCGAAGATACGGGTGCCGACGGGCGAACCATCGTTGTTGATGACAACGCAGGCGTTCTCATCAAAGCGAATGTAGGAGCCATCCTTGCGGCGGATCTCCTTAACGGTGCGAACGACGACGCAACGGACAACGTCCTTCTTCTTGACGTTGGCGCCAGGGGTAGCCTCCTGGACAGCACCGATGAACACATCGCCGATGCCTGCATAACGACGCTTGGAACCGCCAAGCACCTTGATGCAGCGAATCTTGCGAGCGCCGGAGTTGTCGGCGACGTTCAGCATGGTTTGCATCTGAATCATGGTAGATGTTCCTCCGAACTAAGAACCGAAGAGAGGTGCGCAGCCTTTATACGGCCCGTGGTATGCAAGCCAGGCATACGCACATCTTCGGAAACGTACAAGTCGTAAGAGCGACTGCTTATTTAGCGCGCTCGACGACCTCGATGAGGCGCCAACGCTTCATCTTGGACATAGGACGGGTCTCCATAACGCGGACGGTATCGCCCACGCCAGCCGTGCACTCCTCGTCGTGAGCGTGCAGCTTCTTGGAGCTGGTCATCATCTTGCCGTACTTGGGGTGACGCTTGCGCTCGGTGATGGTGACAACAATGGTCTTGGCACCGGAGACGGAGGTAACGACACCCGTACGGACCTTACGCGAGTTACGCGAATCAGTCATGTTCTCTCCTTAGGTCCTACTCGGCGACAGCGGACTTCTCCGCTGCGATCTCGCGGGCGCGCTGCTCCGTGAGGACGCGAGCGATGTCCTTCTTCACGGTGTTGACGCGAGCGGTGTTGTCCAGCTGGCTGGTGGCCATCTGGAAACGAAGGTTAAAGAGCTCGGCGCGCATTTCCTTCAGCTTCTCAACGAGCTGAGCGTCCGAGAGCTCACGAATCTCTGCGGGCTTCATTAGTTCTCCTCCTTGGCGGCGGCGGCGTCCTCAGCAGCCCACTTGGCCTCGAGAGCGGCCTCCTCAGCCATCTCCTTCTCGATGCGCTGCTCAGCGTTCTTGGCAGCAACAATCTTGGTCTTGATGGGAAGCTTGTGCTGTGCAAGACGCAGAGCCTCGCGAGCGACCTCCTCGGGCACGCCCTTGACCTCGAACATGATGCGGCCGGGCTTGACGACGGCCACCCACTCCTCGGGGTTACCCTTACCAGAACCCATGCGAGTCTCGGCAGGCTTCTTGGTGATGGGCTTATCGGGGAAGATCGTGATGTAGACACGACCGCCACGCTTCATGTAGCGGGTCATGGCAATACGAGCGGCCTCGATCTGACGGTTGGTGATCCAATGGGCCTCGAGAGCCTGGATACCAAACTCGCCGAAATGCAGCTCGGTATTACCCTTGGCCTGGCCCTTCATGGAGCCACGCTGCACCTTGCGGTGAAGAATACGCTTAGGGGCAAGCACTACTGACCCCTCCTCTCGGAGTTACGACGACGAGGACGGGAAGAGCCCTCGAGTGCAGGGTTGGGAACAGGCTGGCCCGGGAGCTTCTCGCCCAGGTAGATCCAGACCTTCACGCCGCAAGCACCCATGGTGGTGCTGGCGACAGCCGTGCCGTAGTCGATCTTGGCACGGAGGGTGTGCAGAGGCACGCGACCCTCGCGGTACCACTCACGACGACCCATCTCGGCGCCGCCGAGACGACCGGAGCACTGGATACGGATGCCCTTAGCGCCGGCCTTGCGGGCAGACTGGACAGCCTTGCGCATAGCGCGACGGAAGGCAACGCGGCCCTCGAGCTGCTCGGCGATAGACTGAGCAACGAGGTTGGCGTCGAGCTCGGGGCGCTTAATCTCGACAACGTCGACGGAGAGCTGGCCCTTGGAGACGCCAGCGACCTTCTCGAGCTCAGTGCGGAGGGTATCGATCTCGGCACCCTTCTTACCGATGACAACGCCGGGGCGAGCGGTGAGGATGATGACCTTCACCTTGTCGCCAGCGCGCTCGATCTCGACGCGGGAGACAGCTGCGCGGGAAAGACGCTTCTCGAGGTACTTGCGGATCTCGAGATCGTTACCGAGGGTCTTAGCGTAATCCTTCTCTGCGAACCAGCGGGAGCGCCAGTTCTCGGTGATGCCAAGACGGAAGCCGGTGGGGTAGACTTTCTGACCCATACAGCTTTACGCCTCCTTTCGAGGAGCAACGACGACGGTGATGTGGGAAGTACGCTTCAGAATGCGAGAAGCGGAACCCTTGGCGCGGGGACGGATGCGCTTAAGCGTCGGACCCTCGTCAACATAGGCAGCGGCGACAACCAGGTTGTCGGCACGCAGACCGTTGTTGTTCTCGGCGTTCGCAACGGCGGAACGGAGAACCTTCTCGACATCCACGGCGACGGCGCGGTCGCAGAAGTGGAGGATGTCGAAGGCCTGAGCGACAGGCTTGCGGCGGATCAGATCGACCACCAGGCGGGCCTTGCTGGGGGAAACACGCACGTACTTAGCGACGGCGCGAACCTCGGTGGCCTCAGTTTCAATAGACTTAGTTGCCATTTACGGTTAACCCCCTATTTGGCCTTGTGGCCACGGAACGTACGAGTCGGCGCGAACTCGCCGAGCTTGTGACCAACCATGGACTCGGTAACATACACGGGCACATGCTTGCGGCCGTCGTGGACGGCGATGGTGTGACCAACCATCTCGGGGAAGATGGTGGACGCGCGGGACCAGGTCTTCACGACGTCCTTCTTGCCAGCCTCGTTCATCGCGGTGATACGCGAGAGAAGGCGAGTCTCCACGAACGGGCCCTTTTTGAGACTTCTGCTCATAAGTGCTTTCTCCTAAAACTCGGTATCCGAAATTACTTCTTACGGCGACGAATGATGTGCTGGTTCGAGACCTTCTTCTTCTTGCGCGTACGAAGGCCCTTCGTCGGCTTACCCCAGGGGGTAACAGAGGGACGACCAGAGGTGTGGTTCTTGCCCTCGCCACCGCCGTGCGGGTGGTCGACAGGGTTCATGACGGTACCGCGGACGGTCGGGCGCACGTTCATGTGACGCTTGCGGCCGGCCTTGCCGATGACGATGTTGGCGTGATCGGCGTTGCCGACCTCACCGACGGTGGCGCGGCAGGTAACGAGGATGCGACGCATCTCGGAGGAAGGCATACGGACGATGGCGTACTTGCCCTCCTTACCCATCAGCTGGCAGGAGTTACCGGCGGAACGGGCGATAGCGGCGCCCTTGCCCGGCTGGAACTCAACGGCGTGGATGAGCGTACCGACGGGGATGTCGGCGAGGGGCAGAGCGTTGCCCGGCTTGATGTCGGCGTCAGAACCGGACATGATGGTCTGACCGACCTCGAGGCCCTTGGGGGCCAAGATGTAGCGCTTCTCACCGTCAGCGTAGTGCAGCAGAGCGATGCGAGCGGAACGGTTCGGATCGTACTCGATCGTGGCAACCTTGGCGGGCACGCCGTCCTTGTTGCGCTTGAAGTCGATCACGCGGTAACGACGCTTCACGCCGCCGCCCTGGTGGCGGGTGGTGATGCGGCCGTTGTTGTTACGACCGGCCTTCTTGGGCAGGGGCTCGAGAAGAGACTTCTCGGGCTTGGTGCAGGTGATCTCAGAGAAATCGGAGATCGTCTGCCAACGCCTACCAGCGGAGGTCGGCTTAAGGTGCTTTACAGCCATTACAATCCCTTTCAATAGGAATCCGTTAGCCATCGCAGACAGGGATTCGAGGTTCTGCCTCGGGTGCGATGACACCGGACGTATACACGGTTCCGGGCGTGTCCATTTTATACGCCCGGAACCTTGAGCTCTCGCCTCCCCTATTTGGGAGGCATGAGCTCACTCAACAGCAGCGAGTCTTAGGCCTGGTTGCCAAAGACCTCGATGGTGTCGCCCTCGGCCAGCGTGACGATGGCCTTCTTCCAAGAACGGGTCTTGCCGGCGACATAGCGCACGCGCTTGGTCTTGGGCTTGACCGTCAAGGTGTTCACGCGAACGACCTTGACGCCGAAGATCTCCTCGACAGCGTCCTTGATCTGATACTTGTTAGCATCCTTGGCGACCTCGAACGTGTACTTGTTCTGCTCCATGCCGGAGAAGGAACGCTCGGACACGATCGGACGGATGATGATCTCGTGGGCGGTCATTTATGCAAGCACCTCCCCGAAGTGAGCGGCGATGTCGGCGGGCATCAGCACAGCGTTGTTGTTGACGAGATCGTAGGTGTTGGCCTCGTCAGCGGTGATGATGAACGTCTTGGGAATGTTGCGGAACGACAGGTAGGCGTTGACGTCCTCATCGCGAACGATGATGGTCAGACGCTTGCCCTCAAGGCCGAGAGCCTTGAGCATGGCGACGGCAGCCTTGGTGGAAGGCTTCTCGAAGCCGTAGTCGTCGACGAGCACGAGCTCGCCATCGGCCAGCTTGGCGGACAGCGCGGAGCGCATAGCCAGCTTGACCTCCTTGTTGTTCATACGCTTAGCGTAGGAACGGGGCTTGGGGGCGAAGACGACGCCACCGTGACGCCACTGGGCAGCACGGATGGAACCCTGGCGGGCACGGCCGGTGCCCTTCTGACGCCAAGGCTTCTTGCCGCCACCGGAAACCTCAGAGCGACCCTTAGCAGACTGGGTGCCCTGACGCCAAGAGGCCATCTGGCACTTGACGATGTGGTGCATAACGTGGATGTTCGGCTCGATGCCGTACACCTCAGCGGCGAGCTCGGCCTCGGCGACCTTCTTGCCCTCGCTGTTCTTTACTTCAAACTTTGCCATTTAAGTGTTCTCCTTGGTATGACGCTGGGCTAAATGGGCTGGGCCCTTAGGCCATACGGATGGCGACGAGACCATTCTTGGCACCCGGGACAGCGCCCTTGACCAAGATGAGGTTCTGCTCGGCATCGATGCGGACAACGGAAAGGTTCTTGACGGTAACGCGCTCGTTACCCATGTGACCGGCCATCTTGACGCCCTTGAGGACGCGCGCAGGATAGGCGCACTGACCGATAGAACCGGGGTGACGCTGGAAGTGAGAACCATGCGTCATAGGACCGCGGCGCTGACCCCAGCGCTTGATGCGACCCTGGAAGCCCTTACCCTTGGAGGTACCGATGACGTCGACCTTCTCGACATCAGCGAAATCAGCGACGGTGACGACCTCGCCGACCTTGTGCTCCTCGCCGTTCTCGACGCGGACCTCACGAAGGAAGCGGACAGGCTCGACGCCAGCCTTGGCGAAGTGACCAGCCATGGGCTTGTTCACGTTCTTGGCCTTGATGTCGCCGAAACCGATCTGGACGGCGTCATAGCCGTCGGTTGCCTGAGTTTTAACCTGCGAGACAGCGCAGGGGCCAGCCTGGATGACCGTGACGGGAACGACGTTATCGTCCTCGTCCCAAACCTGGGTCATGCCAATCTTGCGGCCGAGAATCATGCTGATCAAGATATGATCCCAACTCTCGCGTGGTCTTGGGACAATGCGTACACCACCGAGCGTACGCCCCTAGAGGACCACTACTTACACGACGTGCTCCCCAGTCTTGTATTACGCCCGGACTACCTGACAACCCTATTAAGCAGGCATTTTGTCCAGCCAGAATACTCCCCTGGTTTCACACAGCTGTTTAGTATACACGGCTGCGGGCGTATCCATCGAGATTCATATTTCACTCACATTGTTTACGCAGGTAAAGTGCGTGGATGGCTCCCGAGCACGGCGGAGGGCCGGAGAAATATATTAAGGTCCCTGCTCTACAGTCCTGCGCAAGACGGAGAGCACATTAAGTGCTCTCCTTTGCGTGCGGAACTCGCGATGACCTTAATATATTTCTCCGGCCCTCCGCCGTGCTCGGGAGACGACACGTTGATGTCTGCTTAACTCTGCTCGCTCAGCTAATTACTTTGTTGGGGGTCCACTATTTGCTGGAGGGTGAACTTACATTGCATTGGCTCGCCTTCTGCTTGTAGCTTTTCCCCATCGAAATCGAAGATCATGATGGCGCAGTTGGGGAGTTTTGTTGGGAGCTCGAAGCCCTCTGGGGCTGCAGCCTTGATGAATTGGCGGCTGGCGCTGCCGTGGCTTACTGCTAGGAGGGTTTCGATGCCCTCGGCGCCCATGAGATTGGTGAGGGTGCCCACCATGCGCTCCTGCAGGGCATGGCTTCCTTCTCCGCCAAATGGGATCAGGTCCTCGCCGGGGTCCCAGACGTCGGTGGGCAGGGCGTCGTGGGGGCCTTCTTCGAAGGTGCCGTAGCTACGCTCGATGATGCCTTCGCAGGGCTCGACTGCTGCATCCCGGCCGAGGAGTTCGGTTGCGACGAGACTTGCCGTGTCCATGGCTCGGCCTAAGGGCGAAGAGACCACTTTGTCGGGGACGACGCCGTGGGCTTTGAGCCATGCGGCTGCCATTCCCGCTTGCTTGCGGCCCAGATCGGTCAACGGAGAATCGCAGCGGCCCTGGACCAGCTTTTTGACGTTGAACTCCGTCTGACCGTGGCGGAGTAGATACAGCTTCTTCATGCTCTCCCCTTCTGCATAACCTGCTTTGCCGGCACAGCCTTACTCGTGAGTATGCCCTACGTAGTCTTCGTCGATCGTGATCTTGGCAATCGACTTGGGATATTCCGATTCGACCCGTTGTGCCAGCGCGTGCTTTAAGTCTTCGGCACTCATCTGCAGATCCGAGGGACGCACGCAGTCAAAGATCACGTTGGTGTGCGTGGGGCCCGGAACACAGCGTAGGTCGTGGATCGAGAGGCGGCTATCAATCTCTTGAGCCATAGCGTTGACGCGCAGACGCATGCTCGCCACCTTTGGATCGTCGGTCACGATGGGGTCGTAATGGAGCGTGACAATCATGCCGTCTTCGTTCCTAAATGCCTGTTCAATGTTGTCGAGCGTGTCGTGACTTTCCAGCGGGCTGGCCTCAGCCGCCATCTCGGCGTGGGCACTTGCGAACTTTCTGCCTGGGCCGTAGTCGTGAACCATCAAATCGTGAACGCCCAAAACGCCGGGGTAGCTCATGATTTTGTCTCGAATGTGCTTGACCAGCTTAGGATCGGGCGCCTGGCCCAAAAGCGGGCTCACCGTATCCTGGATGAGTTCAAAGCCGCTCCAGCCAATATAGGCGCCAACGGCAAGGCCGACCCATGCATCTAGATTGATATGCGTCACCTGCGAAACAATCGCGCACGCCAACACGGCGCCCGTGGCTAGAACATCGTTCTTGGAATCCTGCGCGGTCGCATGCAGCGTCTCGGACTCAATGCGATCGCCGAGTTTTTGGTTGAGGGCCGCCATCCAAAGCTTTACGACCATCGAAAGCGCAAGGACTGCCACCAGGGCAAGCGAGAACTCGACAGGTTCGGGGTGGATGACGCGCTCAACCGAGGACTTGATAAGCTCAAGGCCGATCAGCAGCACGAGCGCCGCCACGACCAGACCCGAGAGATACTCGTAGCGGCCATGGCCGTAAGGATGCTCGGGGTCTGCCGGCTTGCCCGCCAGCTTAAAGCCAAGCACGCTCACGATGTTCGAGCTGGCATCAGACAGGTTGTTCATAGCGTCCGCCACGATTGAAACCGATCCCGACAGCACGCCAATTGCACCCTTCGCAGCGCATAGTGCCACATTGGCGAGAATACACACCATACCCGTCAACGTTCCCACGCGTGCACGGTCGCCCTGCGCACGACGAACAATCCACTCGACCATCTGCATCCGCCCCCACGGTACTACCTATATATCTATTGCTCAAACGGATTGTAGTGTAGCCACTTTGCCCCACAGATACAAAAAGGCCGCAACCCACACGGGCCACGACCTTGGAACATGACAAAGAAATCGCCCTTTGTCGCACGGGTTTATGCGCTTGCTTCGGCCACGCTCTTCGAGGTTTCGGGTGAATCAGCTCCGTCCCCCGTCGTCTGCCCCTTCGCCGGCACCACGCCAAAGCAGTAGCTCAGCGCCGCAGACACCGCAAATGCCACACCGCCGGCAGCACAGCACCACAGCAGGTTCGAGATGCCGCCCGTGGCAAAGCCAATGACCATGAGGACATTCGTCATGCCGATGGTATAGGCCGTAACGTGGCCCACGGCCGCAACAAGGCCTCCGACGGCACCGCCAATGGCCATGCACGTCAGACACCTGCCATATTTAAAGCCGCAACCGTACAGCGCCGGCTCGCTTACGCCGCCAAGAACACCCGAGATTGAATAGCCCAGCATGAGCGCCTTCTCGTCCTTATCCGCAATGCGAAGCGACGCGCCAAAAGGCATGCCCCAAACGGCGAACGTCGCCATCGTCGCGGCAATCAGGATGCACGAATCCGTTCCCACACTCATAAACTGCGCGTACGCAAGCGATAGGACAACGTTGCTGACACCCGCGATCTTAAGAAACTCCCAACCCGCGGCAAGCCCCATGAGCGTGAGCAGCGACACGATGGCACCGGAATTGCCAAGCATAAACATAAGCTGGCCCAACAGCATGCCCAGATAGCTGCCCGCCGGCGCCGTGATACACAACGAAACCGGAACCATGACAAGCATGGTCGCAAACGGAACGAACGAAAACGCCACGGCCTGAGGGATAATGCGCGAAAAGAAACACTCCACTCGCCATAGCACGGGCACCGAGATGAGAACCGGAATAACAGTCGTCGTGTAATCGTTGACCGGCGCGGGAAGCAGGCCATACACGGAAGTCATCGGTGCCCCCGTCGTCGATGCGGCATCGACGAGCTTAAGCAGATCGGGCGCAATCAATACGCCGCCCAGCATCATGCCCAGCTGCTCCGAGCAACCGAGCTGGCGGGCGGCCGCCCAACCAAGATAGATGGGCAAAAAGTAATAGCCGGCGTTATAGAGCCAACTGTAGAACAGGCGATAGATTTCGGAATCGGCAGACCACAGGCCCAGCATGCCTTCGCCCATAATGACGGCGACGGTGCGGAACAACGCCGCGCAGACAATAAACGGCAGCGCCGACATCATGCTTTTGGACAGATAGTCCACCACGGCCATGGCGTTTGATGAAACCGTCGTTGCAAACGAGGTGTTAGAAACTTGTGGCATGGAACGCCTTTCCCAATGTGACATGCGGACTGTCCCTTTGTCACATCGTGCGGTACTGACCGATTGCGCGGTACTTTTCGTAGCGGAGGTTTGTGAGGGTCGCGTCGTCGAGCCGCCCAAGCGTATCGAAGGCATCAAATGCCGAGGACATGACGGCACCGGCAATCTCCTCATGCGACAGGCCCCTATCGTCGACAATGCCGTCGATGATGCCGAGCGCCAACAGATCGGGGGCCGTGAGCTTAAGCGCCTCAGCGGCCTCATTCGCGCGCTCGGTATCCTTCCACAGGATCGACGCACAGGCCTCGGGGCTCACGACCGAATAGGCCGAGCTCGAGAGCATCAGGATGCGGTCGGCCACGGACAGCGCCAGCGCGCCACCAGAGCCACCCTCGCCTGTCACCACCGAGACAATCGGCGTCTTAAGGCCGCTCATCTCCATGAGATTCTGGGCAATCGCCTCGCCCTGGCCGCGCTCCTCGGCACCGATGCCGCAAAACGCGCCCGAAGTATCGACCAGGCACAGAACCGGTCGACCAAACTTTTCGGCCTGGCGCATAAGGCGACGCGCTTTGCGGTAGCCCTCGGGATGCGCCATGCCAAAGTTGCGGCGCATGCGCTCTTTGGTCGTGGTGCCGCGCTCGATAGCGATAACCGTCACGGGACGTCCGTCTTTCCAGCCAATGCCACCCACCACGGCGGCGTCGTCACCAAAGTAACGGTCGCCGTGCAGCTCCACAAATCCATCCAGGCCCAGCGAGATCATCTCGCCTGCCGTGGCGCGATCTGCCGAGCGGGTCTGCTTGACAATCTCGAGCGCGGTTTTTGGTGCCGCCGAGCGCTTAAACAAGTGTCCCAGCTTTTTGCCGCGGCGACCTGTATGCACGATCTCGTGCGGAGCCCCCAGACCAGGCGCGCGCCCTTCGTGCAGCGCCAGCAGCTCGCCTACCGTGAGCGCAATCTCGCCACGCGGAACAACGGCATCGCAAAAGCCGTGCTCCAGCAAAAACTCGGAGCGCTGGAATCCCTTGGGCAGGCGCTTGTGCATGTTCTGCTCGATCACGCGCGGGCCGGCAAATGCCGTCAGGGCATCGGGCTCGGCCAGGATAATGTCGCCCTCCATGGCAAAGCTCGCGGTTACACCTCCGGTCGTGGGATCGGTGAGCACCGTGATATACAGGCCGCCCGCCTCGCTGTGGCGCCTAACCGCCGCAGAAATCTTGGCCATCTGCATGAGCGAGGTCACGCCCTCCTGCATGCGGGCGCCGCCCGATACGGTAAAGCCAACGACCGGCAGCCCCAACTCGGCCGCGCGCTCAAAGACACGACAGATCTTCTCGCCCACCACGGAGCCCATTGAGCCCATCATAAAGTTGGCATCCATAAAGAAGAGCGCGGTATCGCAGCCGCAGATTTTGCCCCTGCCGCACACAACGGCATCGCGCTCGCCCGAACGCTCGCTCACGCTCTTAAGCTTGTCGGCATAACCGGGAAACGAGAGGAAGTCCTTCGACGCCAGATTGGCATCCCATTCCTCAAAGGTACCCGCGTCGACCGTCATGCGCATGCGCGCGCGACCGCTCACGCGAAAGTGCTTGCCGCAACGAGGGCAGACCTCGAGGTTGTCGTGCAGGCGCGCCTCATCGATCACACGGCGGCACTCCGGGCATTTGACAAACACGTGGCGCGCGGGGAACTCGGCGCACGACTCGGTTATCGGCCCCTCAAGGACATTGACCGTCTTCGCTTTTCTATTCATCAGCATAGAGATGCCCCATCAGATCGGTGTGATACATGCCCGACAAGAACTCGTCGTTTGCCAGCACGTCGAGCTGAAGCTCGCTGTTTTCGCTCACGCCCTCAATCACGAGCTCGCCTAGGGCCGAGCGCATCTTGCGAATGGCGCCGTCACGCGTGGGCGCACACACGATGAGCTTGCCGAGCATGGAGTCGTAGTACGGCGGAACTTTCGCACCGGTAAACATGGCGGAATCCCAGCGCACGCGCGGGCCACCCGGCACACGCAACGCGGTGACCGTTCCGCACGACGGCAGAAAGTCCGGCGTTTCGGCATTGATGCGGCACTCCATGGCGTGGTTGCGCACCGGCATGTCCTCCTGCTCAAAGGGCAGAGGCTGGCCGGCAGCCACGCGCAGCTGCCACTTAACCAGGTCGGTATCGGTCACAAACTCCGTAACCGGATGCTCCACCTGCAAGCGCGTGTTCATTTCCATAAAGTAGAAATTGCCGTCATCTGAGTACAAAAACTCGATGGTGCCAGCGCCCTCATAGCCAACGGCACGAGCCAGGTCGCGCGCGGCCTTGTGCATGCGCGCGCGAATATCATCGCGTCCGTCGAGGCACGGCGCGGGGCTCTCCTCGATCAGCTTTTGGTTGCGGCGCTGCACCGAGCACTCGCGCTCGCCGAGCGAAAACACATGGCCCTGCTTATCGGCCATAATCTGTACCTCAACGTGATGCGCCGGCGCAACGAACTTCTCCATGTAGCACTCGCCGTCGCCAAAAACGGCCTCACCCTCGGCACGCGCCTCGATGAACGCCTTTGCCGCATCTTCCACGCGCTCGACCTTGCGAATACCGCGACCGCCGCCGCCCGCGCGCGCCTTAATAAGCACGGGGCAGCCGATGCGCTCGGCCTCGGCCGTTGCTTCCTCGGGGCTTTTGAGCAAATCGCAGCCCGGCACGATGGGCACGCCCGCAGCAGCGGCCGTTCGGCGTGCGGCGTCCTTGTCGCCCATGCTGTCGATCACCTCGGCCGAAGGACCGACAAACGCCAGACCGAACTTGTCGCAGTCGCGCACGAAGCTCGCCTTCTCGGAAAAGAAGCCATAGCCGGGATGAATTGCCTTAGCTCCCGACTTTACGGCACAGGTGAGCACGGCATCGTCGTTGAGGTAGCTCTCGGCAAGACGCGGGCCGCCGATGCAATACGCCTCGTCGGCAAGCTGCACGTGTAGCGCGTCCGCATCGGCCGTGGAATAAACGGCGACGGTCTTGATGCCCATATCGCGGCACGCGCGGATAACACGGACCGCGACTTCGCCGCGGTTGGCGATGAGCACTTTGTCGAACATGGAGCCTTCCTTAACTTTCGTGCATGAGTGCAAAAGACATATCGGCGCGGCAGCAAACCTCACCGTTGACGCTCGCAGTACCCGTCGCAAAGCGGAACGGCCCGCGCGCACGCGTGATGGAGCACACCAGATCCACCGTGTCGCCCGGGCGCACCGGACGCTTAAAGCGCACCTTGTCCAGACTCGTGTAGAACGGCGTCGCGCCGCGCGCCTCCTCATCGCCCATCAGCAGCACGCAGCAGTTCTGGGCGAGCATCTCGCACTGAATCACGCCGGGAACGACCGGGTTTCCCGGAAAATGTCCCTGCAAAAAGTACTCGTCGCCTGTAATCGTGATCTTGCCGTGGGCCTCGTCGCCCACCAGCTCGGCTTCGTCGAGCAAAAGCATCGGCTCGCGATGCGGTAACAGCTTCTTGAGCTCTTCTTTGTTCATGGATATCACCTATCCGATCCTCATGAGGCAGCTGCCAAACTCCACGAGGTCGCCGTCGGCCACGCAGATCTCGAGCACCTCACCGTCTGCCTCGGCCGTCACCTCGTTGAGAACCTTCATGGCCTCGATGATGCAGAGGGTCTCGCCGGCCTTGACCTTGGAGCCCACGCGCACAAACGGCTCGTCGCCCGGCGCCGGGGCAGCATAGAAAACGCCGACCATGGGAGCGGTCACCTCGGTGCCCTTAGGCTCCGGTGTGGCGGCAGGCGCCTGCGCGGCGGGTTCCGGTGCGGCAGGCGCGACTGTGGGAGCTGCAACTGGAGCGGCCATGGCGCTCGGCATAGGCATGGGCACGGCAACCGGCTGCGCCGCACTCGCGCGCTCGAGCTCGACCGCGGTGCCATCGGGCTCCTCAACGCGCACGCGCGTGAGGCCGCGGTCTTCCATAACATCGGCTATCTCGGCAAGTCTTTTGGAATCCATGCTCTAGCTCCTCGTATATCTACGCAGCGCGATGGCGGCGTTGTGCCCGCCAAAGCCCAGGTTGGTCGAAAGCGCCCAGGTAAGGTCGGCGCGAACCGCTCGATTAGGCGTGTAGTCAAGATCGCAGGCGGGATCGGGCGTGTGGTAGTTAATGGTCGGGGGCACCACGCCCTGCTCGAGCGCCATGGCACAGGCCATGACCTCGATGGCACCCGTAGCACCGATCATGTGGCCGGTCATCGACTTGGTCGACGAGACGTGCGCGGCGCGTGCCGCGTCCTCGCCGAGCGCACGCTTGATGCCCGCCGTCTCGGACGAATCGTTGAGTTTAGTCGAGGTTCCGTGAGCGTTGATGTAGAGGCCCTCGGAAGGCTTAACGTCGCCCTCGGCCACCGCCAGCGATATCGCACGGGCAATGCCGGCAGCCTCGGGATCGGGGCTCGTGATGTGATAGGCATCATCGGTGTTGCCGTAGCCCACGACCTCGGCATAAATGTGCGCACCGCGCGCCTGCGCATGTTCCATGCTCTCCAGCACGAGCACGCAGGCGCCCTCGCCCATCACAAAGCCGTCGCGGTCTGCATCAAACGGACGGCATGCCGTCGACGGGTCAGGATTAGTGGTGAGTGCACGGCAGGATGTAAAGCCCGCAACGGCATCGGGGATGATTGCGGCCTCGGCACCACCGGCGAGAATCGCATCGGCATAGCCATGCTTGATGGCGCGGAACGCCTCGCCCACGGCATGGGCCGAGGTCGCGCAGGCGGTCACCACGGGCAGGGTCGGGCCCTTTGCCTTGTGGCGGATCGCGATATTGCCCGAAGCCATATTGGGGATCATCATCGCAATCATATAGGGCGATGCACGGCGGGGCCCACGGTCGGCAATCGTGTGGACGTTGTCGACGAGTGTCTGCATGCCGCCCACGCCTGAACCCACGTAGACGCCCAGGCGCTCTCGATCGATGGCGCCTTCGACATCAAAGCCCGCATCATGCATGGCCTCGTCCGACGCTGCCAGGGCAAACTGAACGCAGGGGTCCAGGTGCTTGGCGTCACGCTTGCCAAAGTACTCGTTGCCGTCAAAACCCTTGACCTCGGCCGCCACCTTAACGGCAAACGCATCGGTATCGAAGTGCGTGATCGGGCCGATACCGCACGTGCCGGCGCACATGGCCGCCCAGGTGGCAAGCGCCGTGTTGCCGAGCGGCGATACGGCACCGATGCCGGTGATTGCAACTCTCTGTTCCATCTTGGTCTCCTCATTCAAGCCGTTCTTCGGCCCTGGTTTCTACATCGCCATTCCGCCGTCGACGCGCACGACCTCGCCCGTAATGTAGGCAGCCGCATCACTCGCCAAAAAGCGCACCACGCCGGCCACTTCCTCGGGGCGCGCCATTCGCCTCAGGGGAATCTGCTCCTCGCACGCCGCGCGGACCTTCTTCGAGAGCTTTGCCGTCATATCGGTCTCGACAAACCCGGGTGCGACCGCGTTTACTCGTACGCCGCGGGGCGCAAGCTCGCGCGCTACCGCCTTGGTCAGGCCGATGACGCCCGCCTTGGAGGCAGCGTAGTTGGCCTGCCCGGCATTGCCCATCAGGCCCACGACCGAGCTCATGTTGATTACGCAACCGCCGCGCTGGCGCATAAAGGTCTTGGTGAGCGCACGCGTCATATTGAACGTGCCCTTGAGATTGACATCGAGCACGCGGTCGAAGGCATCGTCGCCCATACGCATGAGCAGGCCGTCGCGCGTGATACCGGCGTTGTTGACAAGCGCCCAAATGGAGCCAAAGCCGTTGAGGACCGTCTCCACGCATGTGTTGACGGCGGCGGGATCGGCCACGTCACATTGATATGCACGTGCCGTGGCGCCAGCCGCCTCGCAGGCTTCGCACGTCTCGCGCGCCGCATCTGCGCTACCGGCATAGACAACGGCGATATCAAAGCCGTCCTCCGCCAGACCGAGAGCGCAGGCACGGCCGATACCCCGCGAGCCGCCCGTGATCAGCGCCACACGGCGCGATCCGTTGCGCTCGAGCGCGCCGTTGTTCAAGTTGCCCATGTCATTCCTTTCGGGTTACAGCCCTGTGAACTATGCGAGCTCGTCGGCAATAGCTGCGACCTGCTCGGCCGTTTCGCACGAATACACGCGAACGTCGCTCAGCGTACGCTTGACCAGGCCCGACAGCGTTTTGCCGGGGCCGACCTCAATAAACGTGTCGATGCCTTGATCCTGCAGAGCATGCAGCGTGTCGACCCAGCGCACGGCATGACTCACCTGGTTGGCCAGCACGTCCGATGCCGCTTGCAGGTCGGCCGGATAGGGCGCCGCCGTCATATTTGCCATAACAGGAATGAGCAGCGGGGACGGCGCGTGGCCGGCTTGGATATACGTCGCCAGCCCTTCAGTCGCCTCGGCCATATAGGGGCTATGGAATGCACCCGACACCGCGACCTTCATGGCCCGGCCACCAGCCTCTTTTACCAGGGCGTCGAGGGTCTGCAACGCATCGGGCGCTCCGGCCACAACCGTCTGCTGGGGGCTGTTGTAGTTGACCGGCCAGCAGTCCTCGCCGGCCTGTTTTGCCAGGCCCTCGGCTTGCGCCGCATCGAGCTTAATGACGGCACGCATGCCGCCGGGGTGACGCTCAGCCGCCGTGGCCATCAATGCCGCACGCTCACACACGAGCTCAAAGCCCGCTCGCGTATCGAACGCCCCCGCAAAGGTGAGCGCGGCGACCTCGCCCAGCGAGAATCCCGCACAGGCGGCAGGCACCACGCCGCGCTCGCGCAGGGCGACGGCGACAGCCAAGTCGTGCACGAACACGCAAGGCTGCGTGTTCTCGGTCTGCGAGAGCTCCTCCTTGGAGGCGCTCCGGCACTGCTCGCTGGTCCCCGGGCGCACCTCATCGGCAATGGCGAACACCTCAGCAGCCGCCGGCGATGCTTCGATGAGGTCGACACCCATCGCGGGATGCTGGGCACCCTGACCGGCAAACAGAAACGCTACGCTACCCATGCGAACGCACCCTTCAGGACATGCTCGGCGCCATCGACCAGATCGTCGACGATTTCGTGTGCGCTCTGGCGCTTGTTGACCATGCCGGCAATCTGTCCGCACAAATACGAACCCTCTTCGTAATTACCGTCCTTTGCGGCTTTACGAAGCGCGCCCGTGCCCATGGCCCCAAGCTCCTCGGGGCTTGCGCCCGCCGCCTCGTTCTTGGCATACGCGTTGGTGAAGGGGCTCTTGAGGGCACGCACCGGATGTCCCGTCGAGCGGCCGGTCGCGCGCGTCGACGTATCGCCCGCCTTGAGCACCAGCTCTTTGTACTGCTCCGATACGGTGCACTCGTTTGCGACCAGAAAGCGTGTTCCCACCTGGACGCCGGCAGCACCGAGCATAAAGGCGGCCGCCACACCGCGGCCATCGGCGATGCCGCCAGCCGCAACCACGGGAATATCGACCGCATCGACAACCTGCGGGACAAGTGCCATCGTCGAGGTCTCGCCAACATGGCCGCCTGATTCGGTGCCCTCGGCAACCACGGCAGTGGCTCCGCGACGCGCCACGAGACGAGCCAGAGCCACCGAGGCAACGACCGGGATGACCTTGATGCCCGCCTCGTTCCACGCCTTCATGTACTTGGTGGGATTGCCGGCGCCGGTCACCACAACGGGCACCCGCTCATCAATCACCACTTGTGCGACCTCGTCGACAAACGGGCTCATGAGCATAACGTTGACGCCAAAGGGCTTATCCGTCTTGGCGCGCAGCTCGTGAATCTGATCGCGCAGCCAGTTTGCGTCGGCATTCATGGCCGCGATAATGCCTAAGCCGCCCGCCTCGGACACGGCAGATGCTAGCGAGGCATCGGCAATCCAGGCCATGCCACCCTGGAACACGGGCTTTTCGATGCCGAGCAGATCGCAGAGAGGAGACTTGAGCATCACTACTTCTCCAATGCCGCCTCGACCGTATCGACGAACTCGCCGACCGTCTTGGGGTTCTCCTCGGTATCGAGCTCAATGCCAAACTCGTCCTCGACGGCAACGAGGATCTCGACGGTACCCAGGCTGTCGAGGCCAATCTCCTCGAGCGTGGACTCGGGCTTCATCTCGACATCGTCAAGGCCGGCGGTCTCGCGGATAACGTCGCAAACGCGCTCGAAGGTCTTCTGATCTGCCATGGTAGTTCTCCTTTGTTTGTACCCTAGGGGCGTTTTTATTTCCTATGTGCGACTACTTCCAACGAAGTAGATAGCCACCTACATCCAAGCCGGCGCCAAATCCGACTAGGGCGATGGTGTCGCCCGCGTGCAGCGCGCCGGTATTTGCCAGTCGATCGAGAGCAAGCGGAATGCATGCGCTCGAGATGTTGCCGGTTTCACGCAACGTTCGGACCACACGGTCGTCCGGCGCACCTAAGCGCTTGACTGCCTGGCTCAAGATTCGTTCGTTAGCCTGATGGAATACAAAGTGGTCGATGTCCTCGACCGCGATGCTCGCGTCGCAGGCGAGCTTGTTGACCGTGTCGCAAATGGCATTGACGCCAAACTTGAAGACACGACGGCCGTTCATGGAAAGCACGCTTTCGCGGTCCTGCGCCGTCTTATACGGCGAGGAGCCCGCCAATCCGGGGACGCGCAGTGTTTCGACGTCAGGCGACGTCGAAAGCTCAACAGCAAGGGGATTCTCTCCCCCAGCCTCTATGACCGCAGCACCCGCTCCATCGCCAAAGAGCACGCACGTGGCACGGTCGGTCCAATCGAGGGCGCGCGTCATCTGCTCGGCTGCAACGACCAGCACGTGCTCGGCGCGACCGCGGGCGATATAGCCCTCGGCGACATCGAGCGCAAATACGAAGCCGGCACAAGCCGCCGAAACGTCGAAGGCAGGACATGTGGCGCCCAGGCGCTCAGCAACGGCGCACGCTTCGGCAGGAACGAGATGATCGCCCGTCGTCGTCGAGCAGACGATAAGATCCAGCTGGCTCGCATCGATTCCGGACGTCTGGAGCGCTTGCTCGCTCGCCGCCACGGCAAGGTCGTCGAGTGACTCGGTGGTGCACACATGGCGGATCTTGATCCCCGTGCGGGTAAAAATCCACTCATCCGAGGTGTCCAGGAACTCGGACAGCTCGTCGTTGGAAACGCTGCGCTCGGGAAGTGCCGAGCCCGTTCCCAGTATCGTGAAACCCATCACTAACCTCCTTTGAGTTGTTGACGTGTTTACATCGACCAAGAGAGGATAGCGCATTTCAGTCGTTGTTGACGTGTTAACATTAAATTGTCCAAATGCGACAAAGGCTTCACATTGTGTCTGTCTCTCGACACCATTGCGTTATTCACTTATTCATTAAGGAGGTAGCAGCCGCTATGGATGCCCAATTAACGATAGTCGACGTAACCGGATCGACCAACGATGACCTGCTCGAAGCAGGAAAACAAGGAGCTCCGCACGGCACAGGACTTGCCGCCCGGGCTCAGACAGCAGGACGTGGCCGGCGCGGCCACAAGTGGGATTCAACCGCCGGCAACCTATTGCTTTCGATTGTCCTGCGTCCATGCGTTAATCCTGCAAAGTACTCTGGTCTTGCAGCCGTCAGCGGCCTAGCGGTGCTCGAGGCGCTCGAAAATCAGGGTCTTGCAAACGAGATTGGCCTCAAATGGCCCAACGATCTGGTCGCGCGAGGATGCAAGCTCGGCGGCATTCTGGTCGAGGCCGCACGCGATAACGAAGGCAAACCTTTCGCCGTCTGCGGCATTGGCGTCAATGTGAACTATGTGCCTTCGGAGGTTCCCGATGGCGGCCTGCCGGCAATCGGTCTCTCGGACCTCAACGAGAATGTTCCCGCCGTCGATGTGCTACTCAAGGAGGTCTATCACACCGTCTTAAACGCTGTGGACGCGTGGGCAGAGAGCCTCAACGCCATGGAAGAAAACGCCGGACCGCTCGCGCCCGTCCACGGCGAATACATCGGTCATCTCAATTGGATTGGGGATCACGTTATCGCCCGTTCCCCCGCTGGGGACGAGCTGGCGCGAGGCATCTTTAAAACCGTCGATGACTTTGGTCGCGCGTGCATCGAGACCGAAGACGACTTGCGATCCTTCCATTTTGAAGAGGCGTCGCTGCGCCCCATGGGTAAATAAGACGCCATAGCCACCCATTCGGCCGCATTATCCGGCCCCCCAAGGCCACCATTCAAAACAAAAGAGCCCCGCTACCATAATGGCAGCGGGGCTCTTTAAGCTATGAGCGATATCGCTTAGAGCTTGATGTCGATGTCAACGCCAGCGGGGAGGTCGAGACGCATGAGCGAATCAACGGTGCCCGAGGTGGGGTCGAGGATGTCGATGAGGCGCTTGTGGGTGCGCATCTCGAACTGCTCACGGGAGTCCTTGTTCACGTGCGGCGAGCGGATAACCGTGTACAGGTTGCGCTCGGTGGGCAGGGGGACAGGACCGGAAACGCGAGCGCCGGTCTTCTGAGCGGTCTCGACGATGAGCTTCGCGGACTGATCGACGACCTCGTGATCATAGCCCTTGAGGCGAATGCGGATCTTCTGGGTAGCCAACTTAAACCTCCAAAGAGTGCGAGAGATGTTCTCGCGGATTACGTAACAGGGAGCTCGAACTTAGGCGTTCTTGCTCATGACCTCGTCCACGATGGACTTGGGCGCGGGCTCATAAGAGTCGAACTGCATCGTGTAGGATGCACGGCCCTGGGTCTGGGAGCGAAGGTCGGTAGCGTAACCGAACATCTCGCCCAGCGGCACCTTGGCACGGATGAGCTTGCTGTTCTTGCGATCCTCCATGCCCTCGATCTTGCCGCGGCGACCGGAGAGGTTGCCCATGACGTCGCCCATGTACTGCTCGGGGGTCTCGACCTCGACAGCCATGATCGGCTCGAGCAGCTGCGGATCGGACTTCTTGAGGGCGTCCTTGATAGCCATGGAACCGGCGATCTTGAAGGCGGCCTCGGAGGAGTCGACCTCGTGGTAAGAACCGTCGAACAGGGTGACCTTGACGTCGAGGACCGGGAAGCCGGCGATAACACCGGTGTTCAGGGCCTCCTGGATGCCCTTGTCGATGGACGGGATGTACTCCTTGGGCACGACGCCGCCGACGATAGCGTTGACGAACTCGTAGCCGAAGCCCTCCTCCATCTTCTCGAGCTTGATGACGGCGTGGCCGTACTGACCGCGACCGCCGGACTGACGGACGAACTTGCCCTCAGCCTTCTCGACGTCGTGACCGGCGGTCTCGCGGTAGGCAACCTGGGGCTTACCGACGTTAGCGTCAACCTTGAACTCGCGGAGCAGACGGTCGACGATGATCTCGAGGTGCAGCTCGCCCATGCCGGCGATGATGGTCTGGCCGGTCTCGTGGTTGGTGGACACCTGGAAGGTCGGGTCCTCCTCGGCGAGCTTGGTCAGAGCCAGGGACATCTTGTCCTGCTCGGCCTTGGTCTTGGGCTCGATGGCAACGTCAATAACGGGCTTAGCGAACTCGATCTTCTCGAGGACGATCTCCTTGCCCTCGGCGCACAGGGTGTCACCGGTGGTGGAGTTCTTGAAGCCGACGCAAGCGACGATGTCGCCGGCGGCAGCGTCGTCACGGTCGATACGCTCGGCGGCGTTCATCTCGAGGATGCGGCCGAGGCGCTCGCGCTGACCGTTGGAAGCGTTGACCACGTAAGAGCCGGACTCGGCGCGGCCGGAGTAAACGCGGACATAGGTGAGCTTACCGACGAACGGGTCGGTCATGATCTTGAAGACCAGGCCGGAGAAGGGCTCGTCGAAGGAAGGATGACGCTGAATCTCCTCGCCGGTGTCCGGATCGGTACCGGTAACGGCCTCGACGTCGAGCGGGCTGGGCAGGTAGTCGACGACAGCGTCGAGCAGCTCCTGGACGCCCTTGTTCTTGTAGGCGGAGCCCACGAAGACGAGGTTGAGCTCGTTGGCCAGAACGCCCTTGCGCAGAGCAGCCTTAAGCTCCTCGACGGTGAAGTCCTCCTCCATGAGGATCTTCTCCATGAGCTCGTCGTCAAAGCTGGCAGCAGCGTCAAGGAGCTCCTCGCGCTTGGTGGCAGCGATGTCGGCGAACTCAGCCGGGATCTCGTCCATCGGCTCGGGGTAGGTCATGCCCTTGTCGTCGGCCTTGAAGTCCCAAGCAGTCATGGTGACCAGGTCGATGACGCCCCAGAAGTTGTCCTCGGCGCCCATCGGGACCTGAGCGGCCACGGCGTTGGCGTCGAGACGATCCTTCATGGTCTCGATAGCGTTGAAGAAGTCAGCGCCCACGCGGTCATACTTGTTGATGAAGGCGATGCGGGGGACGTTGAAGGTAGAAGCCTGACGCCAAACGGTCTCAGACTGGGGCTGAACGCCGGCAACGGCGTCGAAGACGGCGACAGCGCCATCGAGGACGCGCAGGCAGCGCTCGACCTCGGCGGTGAAGTCAACGTGGCCCGGGGTGTCGATGATCTGGATGCGGTAGTCCTTACCGTCCTTGTTCCAGAAGCACGTGGTAGCAGCGGAGGTAATGGTTACGCCGCGCTCCTGCTCCTGAACCATCCAGTCCATGGTGGCAGCACCCTCATGGACCTCACCGATCTTGTGGGTCTTACCGGTGTAGTAAAGAATACGCTCGGTCGTGGTGGTCTTACCGGCATCGATGTGAGCCATGATGCCGATGTTACGGGTATCGGAAAGCTTGTACTTAGGCTTAGCCATGTTAGTTCCTTACCTTAACTTACCAACGATAGTGAGAGAACGCGCGGTTGGCCTCGGCCATCTTGAAGACGTCCTCACGCTTCTTGACGGAAGCGCCCAGGCCGTTGGAGGCGTCGAGGATCTCGTTGGCGAGACGCTCGGCCATGGTCTTCTCCTTGCGAGCGCGGGAGAAGTTGACGATCCAGCGGATACCCAGAGCGGTGGAACGACGGGAGTTGACCTCCATCGGGACCTGATAGGTAGCGCCACCGACACGCTTGGGCTTAACCTCGAGCGTGGGCTTGACGTTGTCCATAGCCTTCTTGAAGGTAGCGAGAGCGTCGCCACCCTCGGACTTCTCGGCAACGATCTCGAAAGCGGTGTAAACGATGCGCTCAGCGGTGGCCTTCTTGCCGTCAAGAAGGACCTTGTTGATGAGCTGAGTCACCAGGCGGTTGTTGTAAACGGCGTCAGGCTGAACCTCACGACGATTAGCTGCTGCACGACGCGGCATGTGAAATCTCCTTAAGTGTCTACCGTGCGGCGCTTAGGCGGCACACGGCGAAAGTATCAAAACGTTATCTGGCTTATTTGGCCTTGGGGCGCTTAGCACCGTACTTGGAACGGGCCTGCATACGGTTCTGGACCGGAGCAGCGTCGTAGGCGCCACGGATGACGTGATAACGGACACCAGGGAGGTCACGGACACGACCGCCGCGGACGAGCACGATGGAGTGCTCCTGCAGGTTGTGGCCCTCACCCGGGATGTAAGCAGTAACTTCGATGCCGTTGACAAGGCGAACACGGGCAACCTTACGAAGAGCCGAGTTCGGCTTCTTGGGGCTCGTGGTGAAGACGCGGGTGCACACGCCGCGCTTCTGGGAGTTGTGCTGCAGAGCAGCGTTCTTGGACTTCTTGGGCACGGAACGACGGCCCTGGCGAACCAGCTGGTTAATAGTAGGCAAAGCGTACTCCTTCTCGAATGATTCCAGCTTTCTGTAAAGTGCAACGGCTTGAATCGAGGGGTCAGCATCCCCCTACGAAACACGCAGTTCGATAGGATACGTGGCGTTAGCTGTGCCGTCAACACACCACGCCGCCGGGCGTATCCTAAAATTGGCATATTTCCGCAAAGCCTACACAAAAGGAATCCCCTCCTGTGCGCTTGGGAGGATCCCCGGACCGGGCGGCCCAGGTTTTAAGTTTGCTGCTCTACAGTCCTGCGCAAGACGGAAAGCACATTAAGTGCTTTCCTTTGCGTGCGGAACTCGCGACAAACTTAACCCTGCGCTGCCCGGGCCGGGGATCCGACGTGCTCGTCGGGGCAACGTTACCTGCCAAAAAGGGACAGGTTTATTTTGGTCGGTTTTATCTGGGGAAACGTCGCGCTCCAGCGGTGGTCCGCCCTCATCTGTCATAGGGAAATCGGCGGCGTTTTCGGAAGTATGCGGCAAATTCTGGACCTGCCGAGCACACCGGGGTTTTTCGATAATAAACCCGCAGGTAGAGCGCTTGAGCATTTGCGGTGTGGTCGAACCATCGAGATTTTGCCGCATACTTCCGAAATTCAGGCGAATATCGCTCAAAATAACCGTCCATATAACGCAAAAAAGGCCGCTTCCCCTAGTGGGAAGCGGCCTCAAGCCTTACGAATAGACGATGGTAAAGGGTTCTTCCGTTTGAGTCTCTCCTGTTGATGTGTATCTCGTGCCCTCGAGGGTTACCGAGACCACTTGGTCGACATCAATCAACTTCGTTGGCACCCAGATGTTCTCTCCGCTATTGCGCGTATAAGAAAAATATAAGTTGAACGCCCCTGCGTCGTCATCTTCGATAATCTGCTCCGATCCATCCTTGTAGGTAACCGTCAACTTCTTCGTGACTGCGTCAATGCCCAGATCATCGATGTGCGTCTGGATGGAAAACGGGCTGATCTCGAGAGGCGAGTCATCGGAGCGGAGTTCCTTAGTATCGACGTACGCTCCAACGCTAAACTCGGGCGTCGATGCCTCGAACGGCTTCGCATCCTCTCCTTCGCCCTCGGTCCACGAGATATTCCAGGTGACCGCATGTTGAAAACCTCGCTCGCGATCCATAGAAGCAAAGTACATCGTGCCATTAATGACAGTATCGCTTGATGTGTCCTTATCAATGGTGCAGCGTGTATCAGCCCATTCCTCGCCGAAGTTCATGCTGGGTGTACCGATGCCTTGTTCTTCTTCACCATAGAGAACAAGTTCGCCTGTCTCTGCTGCCGGCTTGTAGTAGTTAACACCATTTGGATTGGACAGCGTAAACGTCACAGCACCGCAGCCGTTTTGGTCGATAGCCATATCATGAATGTCGAGTGTATAGCCGTTGCCCTCGACGGACAGATTGACCTTCTGTACTGAACCCTCCAAGCTTTGGGGCGCGATACCATCACCAAACTCTCTGGTGTAGGTATATTTAGTCCCCGACGAGCCACCTTGAGTCCAGGTAACGGACTCTCCGTTGCCATGGTTTCCCCAGGCAGAGGCAAAATAACTGGAATTGACAACAGCGTAGGCGACCCCTCCGGTCGCCAGCACTCCGGCAAGACATCCGATTACGGCAACATACAGAGGCTTCGCGTGACCCTTTCGGCGAAGCGGCTCGCCAGCAGCGGCATAAAGAACACGGTCAGCAAGATCGCTATCGGCTTGGACGGACTCGAAGGCCTGCTTGATCTGGTTGGATTTCACGGTCGCCCTCCTCTAGGATGAACTTGAGCTTCGATCTGCCGCGAGCTAAACGCGTTCGAACGGTCGCGGCTGGCACATGCAGTAACTCGGCAATCTCTGAAGTCGAGAAGCCCAGATAGTAATAGAGCACGATGGGGATACGGAATCGTTCCGGAAGCCGCATGACATCTGACAGGACGGCCTTGGTCTCATCCTGCGCTGTCGAAAGCGACTCGGCCAGGTTCTCAATATCCTCCACACGCCTCCACGGCTTTCGAAAGAGCGATTTGCATTCATTGATCGTGACCCGGATAAGCCATCGACGAAGATGTTCCCAGCTTTCAAATTGCGCATCGCTTTTGAGTAACTTCAGAAAGACGTCTTGAGCGACATCGTCGGCGTCGGCGCGATCACGCAGGTACGTCAACGCGATCCGAAACACGACATCCCGGTGGTCTTCGACCGCCTGTCTAAAAGCTTGTTCTTCCATAATCACCTCCCGGTGACATTGATGGTTCTTGATGGGGCCCTCACCATAGATACGCTTTGACCGAACGAAATGTTTCAAATCCAAGCAGGAAAAACCTACCAAAATAAACCCGTCCCTTATTGGCAAGGGATCAACAGAACGCAATAGGTTGAGCATACGCAAGCGAGCGGTCCCCAG
The DNA here is from genome assembly GCF_003467925.1 of Collinsella sp. AM43-1. Lineage (NCBI taxonomy): Bacteria > Bacillati > Actinomycetota > Coriobacteriia > Coriobacteriales > Coriobacteriaceae > Collinsella > Collinsella sp. AM43-1. The sequence goes on from NZ_QSFR01000001.1 coordinate 80,744, forward strand.
AGCGTACAAGGTGGCATGAAAAAGGCAGGGCATTGACCTTTTGGTCATGCCCTGCCTTTTGAATGACAGATTGTAGCTCTGGGGACCGCGCAGCGACGGAGGTCGCCGCCGTTCGTTAGAACGGCGGAACTAATTACTCCTCCTCGTTGTCCTTGGCCTCTTCGGCGTCGTCGGTGTCCACGAGCTGGTTAAGCAGCTCGTCGAGGGAAGCCATGTCCTCGTTGATGGCACCGTTGGCGGGAGCCTTCTTGTCGTCGATCGGAGCGCCCAGGAGCTCCTCTTCGTCGTCGGCGTGATGCGTCGGAGCGGAGGTGCCCAGCAGGATGTCGTCCGGACCGTCGGGGCTAAAGACCATCTGCAGCAGCTGCGAGAGGTCTTCCTCGTCGGCAACGTCGTCGTTGTTCTCGAGGATGTAGAGCAGGTCGTGGGCCTCGAGGCCATCACGGAGCTCCTCGATCGCCTTGGCACCGATACCATCGATGCGCAGCAGATCCTCCTCGGACTTGCCGACCAGGTCGCCGACCGTCTCGATGCCGACCTCGCTGAACTTGTTGGTCCAGCGCTGCGACACGCCCAGGTCGTCGAACAGGTACAGGCGAGCCTTCTCGGCGGAGATGGTATGGCCGTTGCGGGTGAACGAACCGTCAGCACCACCGAACTCATCGTAGCCGGCCCAGTCGAGCTGCTGCGGGAGCTGCTCGTCCAGGTCCTTGAGCTCCACAGGGGCCCACTCAGGCAGCGACTTGGCGTTGGGCGAAGCCGGGCCGTCGATGTCCACGTAGCCGTCGGCCGTGCGATACGTCAGCTTGGCGTTGGCATACGGTTTGAGACCGGTACCAGCCGGGATCTTCTTACCGACGATGACGTTGGACTTAAGGTCGAGCAGGTGGTCGACCTTGCCCTCGATGGCAGCCTCGGTAAGGACGCCGGCGGTACGGATGAACGAAGCGCTCGACAGCCAGGAGTCGATGTTGGACGCGACCTTGAGCGTACCCAGGATGACGGGCTCGGCCACGGGAGCCTGACCGCCCAGACGGGCAACGCGCTCGACCTCGTCAGCGAACTCGTAGCGGTCGACGTACTGACCAAGCAGGTACTTGGAGTCGCCGGGGTTGGTGATCTGAACGCGACGCAGCATCTGACGTGCGAGCACCTCGATGTGCTTGTCGTTCAGGTCGACGCCCTGGCTGGTGTAAACGTCCTTGACGCTCTCGACGAAGGTGTGCATCGTCGACTCGATGTCGGTCAGCTTGCGCAGGTTGCGGAAGTTGACGAAGCCCTTGGTGATCTGGTCGCCAGCGCGAACCTCGCAGCCGTCCTCGATCTCGGGCATAAAGCGCACCGAAGCGGGGACGCGACGCTCGTCGAGGACACGGGTGTGATCCTCGGAGTCGGTGAGCGTCAACACGTACTCGGACTTCTCGGGCTTAATCGAGAGGTGGCCGGAGTACGGAGCCAGCTCGGCCTCGCGACCCAGAATCTTCTCGTTGACGTTGCCGACGATATCGAACATACGGCTGACCGTAGGCAGACCCTGCGTAATATCGTCGACGCCAGCGACGCCGCCGGAGTGAATGGTACGCATCGTAAGCTGCGTACCGGGCTCGCCGATGGACTGGGCGGCAATAATGCCGACGGCAGTACCGATGGCGACCGGACGACGGGTGGAAAGATCCCAGCCGTAGCACTTCTGGCACACGCCGTACTTGGAGCGGCAGGTGAGCAGTGCGCGAAGCTTGACCTTCTTAAGGCCGGCATCGACCATCTTCTGGATGTCAGCGACCTTCTCGATGTAGCCGTCCTGCTCAAAGAGCACGGTGCCATCGGGAGCCACGACGTCCTCGATGAAGCAACGGCCGACGAGGTCGGTGTTGAGGTCGGTGGTGCCGGGGATGATGAGGTTGTAGGTGACGCCCTCGTGCGTACCGCAGTCCTCCTCGCGGACGATGACGTCCTGGGCCACGTCGACCAGACGACGGGTCAGGTAACCAGAGTCCGAGGTGTGGGATGCGGTATCGACCAGGCCCTTACGGGCGCCGTAGGTCGAAATGAAGTACTCGAGCGGCAGCAGGCCCTCGCGGAAGTTCGCCTTAATGGGAAGGTCGATCGTCTCGCCGGACATGTCTGCCATCAGGCCACGCATGCCGCCGAGCTGACGCAGCTGGGTCTTAGAACCACGGGCGCCGGAGTCGGCCATCATGTAGAGCGGGTTCTCCTCGTCGAACAAGTCGAGCATGAGCGCTGCGACCTTGTCGGTACAAGCGGTCCACTCGTTAACGACTTCGATGTGGCGCTCCGTCTCGTTGATGAAGCCCTCCTCGAAGTACTCGTTGATCTGGTCGACGTTGGTCTGGGCGCGGTCGAGCAGCTCCTGCTTCTCGGCAGGGATGAGAGCGTCCCACACCGAGATGGTGAGGCCGGCGCGGGTAGCGTAGTGGAAGCCGGAGTACTTGATGGCGTCGAGGATCGGACCGACCTTGGCCTCGGGATAGCGATCGCAGCAGTCCGCAACCAGCTTGGCCACATCGCCCTTGACCATCTTGTAGTTCATGAACTCGTAGTCTTCGGGCAGGCACTGGCGGTTGAAGATGATGCGGCCGATGGAGGTCTCGAAGCGCGCGGTCTTGTTGCCGGTGACGTCGTAGTCGACGAACTCATTCTTGCCGTTCTTGACGCGGAAGATACGGGTGCCGTCCTCGTTGATGACATTGGCGTCGGCAGCGGACACGCGGACCTGAATCTTGGCCTGCATGTCGACCTCGGAGCGGCAGTCATAGGCGTGCAGCGCGTCGTCGAAGCTGGCGAACACGTGGTTCTCGCCCGGCAGACCGTCGCGGACCTGGGTGAGGTAGTACACACCGATGATCATGTCCTGTGAGGGGATGTTGACCGGCTTGCCGGATGCCGGCGAGCGCAGGTTGTTCGCAGAGAGCATAAGCACGCGAGCCTCGGCCTGAGCCTGGCTGGACAGCGGCACGTGGACAGACATCTGGTCGCCGTCGAAGTCGGCGTTGAAGGGCGAGCAGACCAGCGGGTGCAGGTGGATAGCCTTGCCCTCGACCAGCACCGGCTCAAAGGCCTGAATGGACAGACGGTGCAGGGTCGGTGCGCGGTTGAGCAGCACGACGCGGCCGTCGATGACCTCTTCGAGGATATCCCACACAAAGGTGGCACCGCGGTCGATAGCGCGCTTGGCACCCTTGATGTTCTCGACCTTGCCAAGCTCGACCAGGCGCTTCATGACGAAGGGCTTGAAGAGCTCCAGCGCCATGGTCTTGGGCAGACCGCACTGGTGCAGCAGCAGCTTGGGGTCGGTAACGATAACCGAACGGCCGGAGTAGTCGACACGCTTACCCAGCAGGTTCTGACGGAAACGGCCCTGCTTGCCCTTGAGGGCCTCGGCGAGCGACTTGAGCGGGCGACCGCCACGGCCAGAGACCGGGCGACCACGACGGCCGTTGTCGAACAGGGCGTCCACGGACTCCTGGAGCATGCGCTTCTCGTTGTTCACGATGATCGCAGGGGCGTCCAGGTCGAGCAGGCGCTTGAGTCGGTTGTTACGGTTGATCACGCGACGATACAGGTCATTGAGGTCGGACGCGGCGAAGCGGCCGCCGTCGAGCTGGACCATCGGGCGCAGATCGGGCGGAATGACCGGGATGACGTCCAGAATCATGTTCGCGGGGCTGTTGCCGCCCTTCAGGAAGGCGTCAACGACCTCGAGGCGCTTGACGGCCTTCTCGCGCTTCTGCTTCTGGGAGTCCTCGTCGGCGATGATGGCCTTGAGCTTCTCGGCCTCGGAAGGAAGGTCGATGGCAGCGAGCAGGTCGCGGACGGCCTCGGCACCCATGCCACCCTTGAAGTACATGGAGTAGTAGCGGGTCATCTCGCGGAACAGCGGCTCATCGGAGATGAGGTCGCGCTCGGTGAGCTTCATGAAGGCGTTGAAGGCGTCCGTGCGGAGCTGCTTCTCGTCCTTGCACTCTTCCTCAATGTCGACGATGCCAGAGGCGATCTCCTCGGGGGTCAGCGGCTCCTCGTCGGAGAACTCGTCAAAGTTCTCGGGGTCGCCCTGCTCCTTGAGGGACTCGATCTGGCGGGCGCACTCGGCATCGATCTCTTCCAGATCGGCGGCGAGCTCCTCGCGCAGGTCGTCGGCGTCGGCCTCGCGGGCCTCATAGTCAACCTCGGTGATGATGTAGCTGGCAAAGTACAGAACCTTCTCGAGGTCCTTGGACTTGATGTCGAGCATACGGCTCATCGGGAAGCTCGTGGGGCTCTTGAAGTACCAGATGTGGGACACGGGAGCGGCGAGCTCGATGTGGCCCATGCGGTCGCGACGCACCTTGGCCGAGGTGACCTCGACGCCGCAGCGCTCGCAGACGATGCCCTTAAAGCGGATGCCCTTGTACTTGCCGCAGGAGCACTCCCAGTCCTTGGCGGGACCGAAGATCTTCTCGCAGAACAGGCCGTCCTTCTCGGGCTTGAGGGTACGGTAATTGATGGTCTCCGGCTTCTTGACCTCACCGTGCGACCAGGAACGGATCTGGTCGGCGGAGGCAAGGGAGATCTTTACCGAGTCAAAATCAGTAGCTTCGAAATCTGCCACAGTCAACTACTCCTTATCAGTGGTCGTGGCGGCGACAGCCTCGGGTGCCTCGGCGGTCTCGGCATCCTCGGCCTCGACGTCGGCGTCAACGCCGGCGAGCGCAGCCAGGTCGTCGAGAGCAGAGGTCTCCTCGGCGGTCACAGGGGCGGAGGCGTCCTCGTCGGCATCGTGCATGGGCTCGATGTCCAGTGCGAGGGAGCGGATCTCCTTGACGAGAACCTTGAAGGACTCGGGAATTCCCGGGACCGGAACATTCTCGCCCTTGACGATGGACTCGTAGGTCTTGACGCGGCCCACGGTATCGTCGGACTTGACGGTCAGGATCTCCTGCAGGACGTTGGAAGCACCGTATGCGTACAGTGCCCAAACTTCCATCTCGCCGAAGCGCTGGCCGCCGAACTGGGCCTTGCCGCCCAGAGGCTGCTGGGTAACCAGGCTGTAAGGGCCGGTCGAACGGGCGTGGATCTTGTCGTCGACCATGTGGCCGAGCTTGAGGATGTAGGACGTACCCACGGTAATGGGCTCGCGGAACTCCTCGCCGGTGCGGCCGTCGAACAGACGGGTCTTGCCGCGCTCGTCAAGCTGGGTGACGAACTCGGGGCGCATGTGATCGCCAAAGGCAGCGGTGGCCTTGTTGAGCATGTTCTTGTTGGCGCGACGGATGACCTCGGCGATCTCGTCCTCCTTGGCGCCGTCGAAGACGGGCGTCGCGGTGAAGAACGGACCGGGGACGTACTTGTCGGAGTCGGCATTCTCGGTATCCCAACCGCAGGCGGCAGCCCAGCCAAGGTGGCACTCGAGCAGCTGGCCGACGTTCATACGCGAAGGAACGCCCAGCGGGTTGAGGATAACGTCGATCGGGGTACCGTCAGCCATGTAGGGCATGTCCTCGACCGGCAGAACGTTACAGATAACACCCTTGTTGCCGTGGCGGCCGGCGATCTTATCGCCCTGCTGGATCTTACGACGCTGAGCGACGTAGACGCGCACCTGCTCGTTGACGCCGGGGGCCAGGTCGTCGCCGTTCTCGCGGCTAAAGCGGACGACGTCGATGACGCGGCCGTAAGCGCCGTGAGGCATCTTAAGGGAGGTGTCGCGGACATCGTGCGCCTTGGCACCGAAGATGGCGCGCAGCAGGCGCTCCTCGGCGGTCAGAGCGCTCTCGCCCTTAGGCGTGACCTTACCGACCAGGATGTCGCCAGGGCCGACCTCGGCGCCGATACGGATGATGCCGTCCTCGTCGAGGTTGGCAAGCATGTCCTCGGAGAGGTTCGGGATCTCGCGGGTGATCTCCTCGGGGCCGAGCTTGGTGTCGCGGGCGTCGATCTCGTGACGGGTGATGTTGATGGTCGTCAGCAGGTCCTCGGCCACCAGGCGCTCGGACACGACGATACCGTCCTCGTAGTTAAAGCCTTCCCACGGCATGTAGGCCACGGTGAGGTTCTGGCCCAGTGCGAGCTCGCCATGATCGGTCGAAGGACCGTCAGCCAGGGGCTCGCCCTGTTCAACGGTATCACCGACGCGCACGAGCGGACGGTGGTTGATGCAGGTGGACTGGTTGGAACGCTGGTACTTGGCCAGGTGATACTCGTCCATGCCGCCGGCATGCTTGACGATGATCTTGGCGGCGTCGGCAAAGATGACCTCGCCGGCGTTCTTGGCCAGGGTGACCTCGCCGGAGTCCAGAGCGGCGCGGCGCTCCATGCCGGTACCGACATAGGGAGCGGCGGGGTGAACCAGCGGCACGGCCTGACGCTGCATGTTAGCGCCCATCAGCGTACGCTTAGCGTCGTCGTGCTCGAGGAACGGAATCAGCGTGGCTGCGACGGAGAGCATCTGACGCGGCGAGACGTCCATGTAGTCAACGTCCTCGACGGGCACGTCGGCGGGAGCGCCGAAGGAGCCGTCGAAGTCGCGGGTACGGGCGATCACGGTGTGCGGGCGGACAAGCTTGCCCTCGGCATCGGTCGTGATGAACTCGTTGGTCTTGGGATCGAGCGGCGTGTTGGCCGGCGCGATGACGTGCTTCTCTTCCTCGTCAGCGGTCATCCAGTCGATCTGGTCGGTGGCAACGCCGTTCTCGACGCGACGGAACGGAGCCTCGATGAAGCCGTACTCGTTGACGCGGGCGTAGAGGGCGAGCGAGCCGATCAGGCCGATGTTGGGGCCTTCGGGGGTCTCGATCGGGCACATGCGGCTGTAGTGCGAGTTGTGAACGTCGCGGACGGCCGTCGGCACGTTGGTGCGGCGGCTGGAGCCGGACTTGTGGCCGGCAAGACCACCAGGGCCGAGCGCGGACAGACGGCGCTTGTGGGTCAGACCGGTCAGGGGGTTCGCCTGGTCCATGAACTGCGAGAGCTGCGAGGAACCGAAGAACTCCTTGATGGAGGCCACGATCGGGCGGATGTTGATGAGCGACTGCGGGGTGATCTCGTCGATGTCCTGGGAGCTCATGCGCTCACGGACGACGCGCTCCATACGGCTCATGCCGATACGGAACTGGTTGGCGACGAGCTCGCCGACGGTACGGATGCGGCGGTTGCCAAAGTGGTCGATGTCGTCTACCTTGAAGCCCTGCTCGCCGGCAGCGAGGGACAGCAGGTAGCGCAGCGTAGCGACGATATCCTCGTCGGTGAGCACCGTGACCTCTTCCTCGGTGGTGAGGTTGAGCTTCTTGTTGACCTTGTAACGACCGACGCGGGCCAGATCGTAGCGCTGCGGGTTAAAGAGCAGACCCTCGAGCAGGCTGCGGGAAGCGTCCACGGTGGGAGGCTCACCCGGGCGCAGGCGACGGTAGATCTCGATGAGGGCGTCCTCGCGAGTGAGGGCGGTGTCGCGCTCCAGGGTGCGCTTGATCACATCGGAGTTGCCGAGCAGCTCGATGATGTCGTCGTTGGTGACGGCGATGCCAAGGGCGCGCAGGAACATCGTGGCGCTCTGCTTGCGCTTACGGTCGATGGAGACCATGAGCTGGTCGCGCTTGTCGACCTCAAACTCAAGCCAGGCACCGCGGGACGGGATGATCTGGGCCTTGTAGATCTGCTTGCCCGAATCCATCTCGGAGCTGTAGTACACGCCCGGGGAGCGGACGAGCTGCGAGACGACGATACGCTCGGTACCGTTGATGATGAAGGTGCCCTGATCGGTCATCATGGGGAAGTCGCCCATGAAGACGAGCTGCTCCTTGATCTCGCCGGTCTCCTTGTTGGTGAGACGGACGTCGGTCAGAAGCGGAGCCTGATAGGTCATATCCTTCTCGCGGCACTCCTCGACGGTGTGCGCGGGGTCGCCGAACTGATGCTCGCCGAAGGTAACCTCGAGAACATGGTTCTGGCTCTGGATGGGGCTGGATTCCTTGAACGCCTCACGAAGGCCCTCGTCCTTAAAACGCTCAAAGGATTCCCTTTGAACAGAGATAAGGTTGGGGAGCTCCATGGCCTCCGGGATTTTCCCGAAGCTGACGCGCTTGCGCTCAGTGGCAGTGTATGCGTAGGTCACCAGGTTTTTCCTCCTTCACGGAAATGCTCGGTGGGTTGGCGAGGCATGGCTTCGCCAGTTATCGCAACCTAATAGTTTATCAGGTACCGACTGTTGGGCAAGAAAAGTCTTGACGCGATTGAGTTTTTGGAGTAGCAAAGTTTTTCGACAGAAAACACGCAGGTAGATGTATGTATATCGAACATCTGTTCATATATTTTCTGTGAACAGAGAGCAGCAATCGCAGCTCTTATAAAAAACGGGCGCGAACCGAGGTCCACGCCCGTAAATGTCGGTGCCCGAAGGCTTACTTGCGCATCAATCCGCCGCGCTCGTCGATGGCGTCCCAGAAGGCATCGGCAAAGCGGGGGTCGTTTGCAGCCATGAGGGCGTTAGTGGCCATCCAACCAGAGGGAGTGCCAGTGTCGTAGCCCGACAGCGGGTCGATGACGACGGCGTACATGGCCTCGCGGTCGAGCGAACGGGCCATGGCGTCGGTGAGCTGGATCTCGCCGCCCTTGCCGGCCTGCTGATCTGCCAGCAAGTCCATGACCAGCGGGCTCAGCAGGTAGCGACCGACGATGTACAGGTTGGACGGAGCCGCCTCGGGAGCGGGCTTCTCGACCAGACCGCCGATGCGCCAGACAGCGCCCGGCTCGGCATCGGCAACGCCCTCGGCGCCCTCGAGCGAACCGACGCGCTCGCCGGCGATAACGCCGTAGCGGCTGACTTCCTCGGGCGAGCAAGCAGCGACGGCGATAACCGAAGCGCCACCGTGCTCCTTGGAAACGGCGAGCATCTTGTCGCAGATATCGCGGTTAGGCACAACGTAGTCGCCCAGAAGAACCAGGAAGTTCTCCCCTGCCACGGCGTCGGCAGCAGAGCGAATAGCATGGCCGAGGCCCTTGGGCTCGTACTGATAACGGAAGTCGACCGGCATACCGCCAGCGTGGGCGACGGCATCGGCATAGGCGTTCTTGCCGCGCTCGCGCAGCAGGTTCTCGAGCGAGCGATCAGGCTGGAAGTAGTTCAGTAGCTCGGGCTTACCGGGAGAAGTAACGATGATGGCATCGTCGACCTCCTCGGGCTCGAGCGCCTCCTCGACGACGTACTGAATGACGGGCTTGTCGAGCACCGGCAGCATCTCTTTGGGCGTGCACTTGGTGCCAGGCAGAAAACGCGTGCCAAGACCGGCGGCGGGGATGATTGCCTTCATGTTATTCAAAGATCCTTTCGCAGGCGCAAAAGCGCCCCATGCGTGCGGCACACAGCCGCAGACCAAATTGCGATACTCAAGCATCTTACCGCTGGAACTATATGTCGCTACAAGGCAGAGACAATTCTTCAGCAGGTCAACGCAAATTATTGCTCGAATGGTGCAATTTTATTGCCCAACGGCAGGGCACCCGATACGACCCAAATCACAGAACATGGCAGTTTGAGCAACCGATGCCGAGGGACCGATAAACAAAAAAGACGGGGCTCGCAATGCGAACCCCGTCTGCAAAGGAATCTGGCGAGAAAGCCTGATTACTTGAGGGTGACAGCAGCGCCAGCAGCCTCGAGCTTCTCCTTGGCAGCCTCGGCGTCCTCCTTCTTGGCACCCTCGAGAACAGCCTTGGGAGCGCCCTCGACGACCTCCTTGGCCTCCTTCAGGCCAAGGTTGGTGAGCTCACGGACGGCCTTGATGACCTGGATCTTGTTGTCGCCGAAGCCCTCGAGCACGACGTCAAACTCGGTCTTCTCCTCGGCCTCAGCAGCGCCAGCAGCGGGAGCGGCGACAACAGCAGCAGGAGCAGCGGCGGAAACGCCGAAGGTGTCCTCGATAGCCTTGACGAGCTCGGAAGCCTCGAGAAGGGTCATTTCCTTAAGAGCATCGATGATCTCATCGGTGGTAAGCTTAGCCATTTCTAAGTCCTTTCGGTTTCCGTGCGGATGCACGGAGATCAGTTAAAACACGGCGCGAATGCGCCAGGGGTGCGGCGTTGCCGCCGCGGGTGAAAACAGCAACTAGGCTGCCTTCTGCTCGGAGACCTGCTGGATCGAACGAGCGAGACCAGAGGAAACGCCGTTGACGCAGACAGCGATGTCGCGAGCGAAACCGGAGATGAGACCGGCGATCTGGCCGAGAAGCTGATCCTTGGTGGGCAGCTCGGCGATAGCCTTAACATCATCAGCGGAAACGGCCTTGCCGTCGGAGATACCGCCCTTGATCTCAAGGACGCCCTTGGACTTAGCAGAGAAGTCCTTAAGGGCCTTAGCGGCCTCGACCGGCTCGGTCTCGTAGAACACATAAGCGACGGGGCCGGCGAGGATCTCGTCGATCTCGGGCTGCTCCTGGTTCTTGAGAGCGATCTTGACCAGGTTGTTCTTGTAGACCTTCATCTCGGCGCCGCACTCGCGAAGCTGATGACGCAGCTCCTGAGCCTGCTTAACCGTCAGACCGTTGTAGTTGACGACGAACAGACCGGCGTTCTCGGCGATACGGGACTCGATCTCTGCAACCTTGTCGATTTTGTACTGCTGGGGCATGAATTACACCTCCTCGAATTCTTTCCGGGCACGGTCCGCCACAAGGACGTGACGGGGGCATGTCCAAAAAGAAAGCCCCCGCGCTGCATGAGCGACGGGGGCGAGAAGACATATCTACTCGACCACCTCGGCTGGCGGGATATCCCATTAAGCTCGCGGGCGATGCCCGTTTGCACCGGCTGTCTCTGGCAGCGGATTCGTGCGTGAACCGAAAGTATTATGTCGGGGACCCTGGCGTCGGTCAACGGGTGCGAGGATTCGTACACAAACCCTGCATACGCTCCGGTCCGAGGGGCCGGGTTGAGATTTTCGCTCGGTCAAGTCCTGGCTCGCACGAAGGCCACATTAAGTGGCCTTCGGCTCGTGCGGAATCTACGAAAATCTCAACCCGGCCCCTCGGACCGGAGCTGCGGTAACTTTGCTGCGAATCCTCGCGCCCGTTGAGCGACGCGCCCCACGCATAACCCTTATGTCGGTAGGCTGATGCGTTGCGTCCCTGATGGCTACAGGGTTGAAACGAAGGTGGACAGGCGGTGGAGGCCTTCGTCTAGGTCTTTGTCGGAGACGCAGTAGCTTAGGCGGATATGACCTTCGGTGCCGAAGCAGTCGCCCGGGACTAGGGCTACGTTGGCCTCTTTGATGGCTTTGATGCAGAAGTCTTCGCTTGTCAGGCCGAATTGTTTGATGCTGGGGAAGGCGTAGAAGGCGCCTGCCGGTTCCACTACGTCGAGGCCCATGGCGTCTAAGGCTGCGAGTACGCGTTCGCGGCGGGCTCGGTAGACTTTGAGCATGGGGGTTGGGTCGACAGTCAGGGCTCGGGCTGCGGCGTCCATCTCGAAGGAGACGGCGCTCGATACTAGGTATTGGTGAGCTTTTGCGATCTCGGCGATGACGGGTGCCGCTGCCGCGAGCCAACCCAGGCGCCAGCCGGTCATGGCCCAGGGCTTGGAGAAGCTCTCGATGACGACCGTCTGCTCGCGCAGCTCCGGGCGTCGCTGGGCGAAGCGCTCGTAGCCGTCCACATAGACGAGGCGGTTGTATACGTCGTCGCAGACTACGTAGATGCCCGCCTGGTCTGCCACGCGCGCCACGGCGTCGAGCGACGCCGTATTGAGGATGCAACCCGTAGGATTGTTGGGCGAGCAGATGACGATGGCCTTGGTCGCCGGCGTAACGCAAGCGCGCAGCGCTTCCTCATCGATCTGGAATTGCGCAGGCTCCGTATCCAAAAAGACCGCCTTGGCGTGGTTGGCCACGACGATGCTTTCGTACAGGCCAAAGGCCGGCGTGGGGATAATGACCTCGTCGCCGGGGTTGAGCATAGCCATGAATGTTGCCGACAGGGCCTCGGTCGCGCCATCAGTCAGGATGACCTCGTCGGCCGAAAACGCAAGGCCCGCGTCCCCCATGTAGGCAGATAACGCCTCGCGCAGGGCGGGGCGACCGTTGTTCGGCGGATAGTGCGTGTCACCGCGGTCCAGTGCGGCGGTCACCTCGGCGCTAATCACATCGGGCGTGGGAAAATCGGGCTCGCCGAGCGCGAGCGCGATGCACCCCGGATGCTGGGCGGCGAGCGCGTTGATCCGGCGGATACCGGAGGGCTTGAGCGTGGCAAGCGAGGTATTCATGGGCAGACGCATGGCGTTCCTTTCGTAAGGGTTGCACTAGGATAGCGCGGCGAGGCGCCGTCAGACGGTGTAACCTAAACGGAAACGAGCCGGAAAGGAGATGGCATGGAGACGACCGCGCGCGGCGATGTACCAAAAACGCTGCAAACCATTGCGTATATCAGCATTCCCAATAGCGCCGATCTTGAGTTTTTGCTTTGGGACCTGCAGGATGCCATCGCCGCCTATGCACAGCTTTCCGGCACTACACTCCCCCTCCCAGTCGACTTGAAGGCAAATGACGCCGGCAGCGTTGCCGATGGCATCGTGCTGGCCATTGAAGATGTGGCTGACGATGAGACGTTGACAGCTATCGAGCAGACGCTCGAGCGCTTTGGCGGTACGGGAACGCGCGTCTATGCCGCGATTCGAGCCGCACAAGAGGGCACTGAGCAGGCGCGTGGGGCCGCCGTTCGCCTGCACAAGGCATGTGAGCGCCATGACCAATTGTGGTGTGGCGGCGTTGCCATCTGCGCCGGCAGCGGCATTGCGGCGCTTCGTCGCTCCCCGCGCATGGGACTCTTGCGGCGACCGTTTTCGGAAGCGATGGATAAGCTTGTGGGCGCTGTGCGCATGGGCTGCTCCGTCAAGCATGCACAGCGACTTGGCGGTGGCAATGCCGCCAACGTCGACGCCGACGGCATGGTTTGCGCCGAGCCAGCCGTGCCCGCGCCGATCTGGCGAGGCGTTCTAAAACGTCTGGGCACCCACGCTCAAACAAAAATCTAAATTAAATAACAGCCCAGTCAACGGCTTCGTGCCAACGCTCAACAAGACGCTCCAGGCGCCAGGCGGCATTGGCGGGACTTGTCGAGGGCAGGACGATAGCGGGCAGCCCGGTGTGTTCTTGTAGATAGCGCTTGTAGAGCCGGCCAGCTGTACCACCGTTGCATATCACCTGCTCAATGGGGGCTGCGCCGGTAATGCGCTCGATATGTGCCGGCACAACGTTGCGAATGCTCGCGTCGCTTGAGCCCTTGATATCACAGCTCTCGATCACGTCCCACAGGGCCACACCGCCGTTGAGCAGCATGGATCGCTTGGCAGCAATCGAGGCGTCGAGCGTCGCGGGCTCGCCGCTCGCCAAAAAGTCTCCCTCGTTGGGCGGCACGGGCACACCGAGGCACGCGGCCATCACGCGCCAAAAGCGATTCTGAGGGTTGCCGTAATAAAAGGCATTGGCACGCGAGAGCACCGAGGGAAACGACCCCAGCACCAAAACGCGCGAGCGCTCGTCAAACATGGGTTCAAACCCATGCTCAATATGTTGATAGCCCTCGTCGGCAGCAGCCATGGCCTAGGCCCTCAACAGATAACGCACCTCGTAGGGCGCAAGCTCAAGGGAGCCAGCCAGCTCGACCGTGGGTGCATCGTCGGCAAGCAAATCGACAAAGGAGCCGTTGAGCTCGCCGGCGCCAAAGGTGTAAGGCTCGTCCACGGCGTTCACCGCCACGAGCACCGTCGCGCCGTCACAGGCGCGCTCAAACAACAGTTGCTTGTTCTGAATCACCACGTTGCGGTACGCGCCGTAGTTGAGAGCGCGTGCCGCCGCATCGTCGGCCGAGCGCAGGTGCGCGAGCTGCGTGATGAACGCCGTCAGCTCGTTGGGCGCGGGCTCATCGAGCGCAGGCCGCAGCGCCCAGTCGCCATCGGGGCCGCCCTTTCCGCCAGCGATTCCCCACTCGCTGCCATAGTAGACGCACGGGATGCCCGGCATGCCAAAGAGCATGCCATAGGCGGGACGCAGGCACGACTTGTCGGTGAGGATGCTTGCCAGGCGCGGCACGTCGTGGTTGTCGACAAACGACAGCAGGTGTTTGCCACGGTAGATGCACCACGGATCGCCGCCAAACTGGCGATGCAGCGAATGAGCGATCTCGAACATGTTGACCGAGTTAAAGCTGGAGTACAGGCCCTTGTAGCACTCGTAGTTGGTGCAGGAGTCGAGCATCTCGTCGTTGACGATTTGGCTGTAGTCGCCGTGGAGTGTCTCGCCGATCAGCACGAAATCAGGCTTGAGCTCACGGGCAAAGCTATGCAGACGACGCATGAAATCGCGGTCGAGCATGTAGGCGACGTCCAGGCGCAGACCGTCGACGCCAAAGACCTCGGCCCAGCGGCGTACGGACTCGAGCAGGTAATCGACCACAGCGGGATTTTGCAGATTGAGCTTCACAAGCTCAAAATGGCCCTCCCAGCCCTCGTACCAAAAGCCGTCGCCATAGCACGAGTCGCCGTCAAAGCTGATGTGGAACCAATCCTTGTAAGGCGAGTCCCACTTGTGCTCCTGCACATCGCGGAAGGCCCAAAAGCCACGACCGACGTGGTTGAAGACGGCGTCGAGCACCACGCGGATGCCGTGGGCATGCAGCGTGCCGCATACGGCGGCAAAGTCGGCATCCCCGCCCAAGCGACGGTCGATGTGGCGCAGGCTGCGCGTGTCGTAGCCGTGGCTATCAGACTCGAGCGGCGGGTTGATCAGCACGGCGCCAATACCGAGTTTTTGCAGGTAGTCGGCCCATTGGGCGATCTTCATGATGGGCGCATCGGGGTTGGGCGCGGCGTTGGCAGCCTGGGCGAGCTCATCCTCGGCAACGGGCGCGGCGTTTTCGCGCGGAGCTCCGCAAAAGCCCAGCGGATAGATTTGATAGAACGTCGTCTCGTATGCCCACATAACAGCCTCCCAGTAAGCTCAACACAACGCTACCCATTGTATGCCCAGCTTGCATCCCCTTCCCCAAAATAAGTTGCGGTGAAATAGTTCCTGCTTGGGCCTTCAGGGGCCTTAAACAGGAACTATTCCACCGCAACTGATGAGGGGACGTGATTAGGCGACGGGCTTGGCACGGCGGATGGCTGGGAACAGCACGGTGATGGCGAGGATGACGCCCACGACGGCAATCGCCCCGCCCGCGAAGCCAATCCAAGCGATACCGGGGCCCGACACCACGGCGCCGCCGATCGCGGTGCCCGTGCCGATACCCAGATTGAACAGGCCCGAGAAGATCGACATGGCGACGGCCGACGAATCCGCCGGCGTGTACTTGATGAGCTCGGCCTGGAACGCCACGTTAAAGGCCGTGGAGCAGCAGCCCCATAGCGCGCAGACGGCAAGCACCGCCGCGAGCGACGATGCGGCCGGACCCATGAGCAGCAGGGCCGCCGGCACACCGGAGAGCGTAATAGCCAAGAATGGGAACCGGTGCCCGTCGAACAGGCGGCCAAACAGCCAGCTGCCCACCAGACCGGAGAAGCCAAACGCCGTCAGCGTCATGGTGATGGCGCCCGCATCGACGTGCGCGACCTGCGCCAGGAAGGGCTCGATATAGCTGTAGCTTGCGTAATAGCCGGTCGCCATAAAGACCGTGACCGCGTAGAGCGCGATCAGGAACGGGTTCTTGAGCAGCTCGGGCAGCTGCTTAACGGTAAAGCGCTCACCCGCCGGCATGGCCGGGAACACCGCTGCCTGGTACACCACCGCGGCGGCAGAGAAGGCCCCGACCACGGCAAACGTCATACGCCAGCCCACGGCCAGGCCAATGGCGCGGCCGAGGGGCAGGCCAAAGATCTGTGCGATGGAAGAGCCCGTGGCGATCATGCTGATGGCGAGTGCCCCATGGCGCGTGTCAACCAGACGCGACGCCATGATCGAGGCGACCGACCAGAACACGGCGTGCGCGCAGGCAACCACCAGGCGTGCGCAGACCAGAATGGGATAGGTCGGCGCCACGGCGGACAGGAACTGGCCCAGCGAGAACACGGCAAGCACGCCCAGCAGCATCCGCTTGAACTCAAAGCGCGAGGCAAACACCATAAGCGGCAGCGACAGCAGCATGACGCCCCAAGCATAGACCGAGATCATGATGCCTGCCTGGGCCTCGGTGAGCGAGAACGATGCGGCGATATCAGTCAGAAGGCCGATGGGCATAAACTCCGACGTGTTGAACACGAACGCGCAGCAGGCGAGCCCGATAAGCGGGAGCCACTGCCTGAGTGCGATACCACCTTGCTTTGTTTGAGCCATATAGGAAAACCTCTCCGATCATCTAGAGCGGTGGGCGATTATAGCAATGAGAAGTCTATAAAATGAGCAACAAAAGAATTCTTGGAAAACGATCGTTAACAGATGGCGCGCCAATTCTGCTTAGAAAGCAAGGTACGCAGAAACTCAATGTCGAAAACGCGGCTTCATCTTCGGGCTATCGCGCCTGCTCGGATACGCACAAGGACACCCCCATGAGCACGTCAATTTCGAGCCAACTCGCAACCGCACAATGAACTAGCAAAAGCAGCATATAAGCAAACGCCCCATAATAAAGTCCCTCATGTACAAGCGCCGTCACTGAAAGTGCCGACGGCAGCGCCGCACTCGAAACTACCCATCCAACAAGAACCTGGATAGCGCAACTTGCAACCAGGTTCCATGCCACCAGCAGCGTTGCGGGACGCGCGATTTCCCTGCAGGAGGAACGAAGCACCGTGACCGAACGCATGATGTAGCGTGGTGCAAACCGAATGCCTCGTAGTCCCCTCTGCTCCACGTCCGCATCTTCAATTAACACGAATACGAACGACGCGGAAAGAAGCGTCACGATTACTGCCACCACAAGCGAGCACAACACCCCGAGCTGGCTGCTCGCAAGCGAGGCAAAGACTACAATTGCCGATAAAATCAAGTGAACCAAATAAATTAGCAGCGCCCCAGAAATCTGGAGGGGAACCGTCGAGGCCAAGAGATAAACCGGAGGGGTTCGAGCAGGTTGCACCGTCTCTTTGGACCGGTCGACGGCAAATAATGAAAAAGCCACATTCGATAGAAGCAGGTTTAAAAAGGCCGCGACCACAGTGCAAATAAGCGTAATGGACGGATTGATATAGGCGAGCTCAGTTGCAACGTTTGATACACCAATTTGAAGCGCGCTCATAACAAACAAGGGGATATATAACGCCATCGTGCAGCCACTCCGGCATCCCTTCGCCCGATCGCCCGATTCCAGAAAGACATTGAAGTTCTCTCGCAAGTTCACTCTATACCCGTTTTCTTACTAGGCAGGGCGAACGAGCGCCAATATAAACGCCGGTCCGCCCATCCATGATTTCTAGTTTTAACGTCCAGACTAGTCTGTCCAGCCGTCGATGTAGTCGCGGTTAAGCTCAAAGTACTGCGCGGCGATATCTTTCGCCAAGGAGTACGAATTAACGAGCGGGTGCATCGCGAGGCTCTCGACAATGTCGCGCTTCGATCGGTTAACGATGCCACGCGCCACGGTGCGCTCGTAGTACTTGACGCGACGAATCAATTCGAGGTTTCCCGCGGGCACAGAATCGGCTTCGACGCGATGCGGTACACAGCCATCGGTGGAGATATCGCACGTTGACTCAATGACATCTGTATCGAGAAGGCCGGGGATGGCGCCATTGTTGGGGGTGCACAGGATCATCTGCTGCGTCTTGCCAGAGCGAGCAATATCCATGAAACGGAGCGCGACACCTGCGTATCCGCCAGCATCTTTGCCGTACACGTCAAACGTCCACGGCTTGTCGCGATGAATACCCGTCTCGGCCGCCATGTAATTGTTTTCGCGCATTCCGTACCACTTCTCAAAGCACGCGAGGCCTTTTTCGAAGTCGTTCTCAATATCGATAGATGCAAGCTCGCTCGTCATTTCTCGATTAATTTCTTCAATTAGTTCGCCGCGCGTCTGGGGCGAAGAGAGAACGTTGGCAACGGCGCGCTCGCGATAGTAGAAATAGTATAGGTACTCATTTGGCACGCATCCGCGATTTAGGACGAGGTCCTTCTCGAAGAACCTAAGATCTGTATGAGCATATGCCCCGTCGTCGTGGATCAAGTCGGGCATGATGTCCTCGCCGTCAACCGTCACATTGCGGAAGAACGAGAGGTGGTTGAGTCCATAGCACTCGCCCTGAACCGATGCGGGATCAACGCCTTTATACTCGGCAAACTGATGCAACATGCCCGAGGGGGCATCGCAAATGCCATAAGTAAAATCATAGCCCATATCGCGTAGGGCCTGAGATACGACGCCAGCGGGATTAGTAAAGTTAAACACCTTGACGCCCGGCTTTGCGTACTTCTTGATTAACTCGCAATACGAAGCAAGCGCAGGGACGGAGCGCATGGCAAAAGACACGCCGGCTGCGCCAGTCGTCTCCTGGCCAAGAACCCCATGTGAAAGAGCAATGCGCTCATCGCGAACGCGCATATGGTCCCCACCGACGCGAATCGTCGTGATCACGTAATCGGCGTCCTTAACGGCCTCGACTGCATCGCCCGTCAGTGAAAAATTAAGCGTGGGGCAAAGCATGCCCGAGACATGGGCGGCAAGGCCACCGTAGATGCGCAGCTTCTCGGGATCATTGTCCATAAACACAAGTTCATCGATTCCAAGCGATGACGCCTGCTGGGCTATGCTCTTTGCCAAAAACATGGAGCGGACGCCACCGCCCCCTATGACCGTAAGTTTCATATCGAAACCCCCAATTAGCACATTCAATATTGCATGGTTCGCCTGTGTATGGATATTGTATCCAGCATGGAGGGCCGCTTCCCGCCCCGGCTGCAAGGCAGGAAAGGAATTCCCCAAGGAGTTATTATTTACGCAACGGAAGCGGCCGCACACGTCCGGCGGGAAGGGAGCACCGATGGTTGATAAAAAGCAGATTTCCAAGCTCTACTCAGCCGCAAAGCTATCCGAAACCGAGCAAAGCGTACTCGAATACCTACTCAACAATATCGACACCCTCGATGATATTGGCATAAAACCCGTCGCCATGGCATGCTTTACCAGCATGACGACAGTCATCAGGCTTTCGAAAAAGCTCGGCTACCGTGGCTACCGCGAAATGATGTACGATCTCAAGCACCTTCAGCATGTCTCCCGCGAAATGAATCAATCACTCAAAGACAGTAGCGTCCACTTCGTATGCCACACCGGAGATGTAGACGTATTCATCGCCGCCCTGCATCGCAACAGAATGATCGGAGTAAACGGAGAGGGCTTCTCACGCATCGTCGCGCAGTACATGGCGACCAAGCTCGTTGGACTTGGCTTTTTGGCCGTTATACAGGACTTCCTAGAAACCGATCAGTTTGTCGAATCCAACCGAAATACGCTCAGCTGCATGATGCTCATATCCAAATCGGGCCAGACAGAAGCCATCCTGGAAACCGCAAGGGCATGCCACGACGCGGGCATTACGACCCTCGCGTTTACCGGCAACGAAGACAGCGAGCTCGCCAAGACGGCAGACGCGATCTTTACGATACATGACGATCACCCAATGGATCTTAAGAACGTTAAGCCTAACTGCTTTACCGGAAGTTGTATTCTCGCATTCGAAGAACTATTGAGTATCTGCCTTGACAATCTAAAACAAGAAGGCTTGGCTCCCTAAATCATGCGATAGGAAGCCAAGCCCTGGAATTGCGCTATGCAATTGAAAGCCACTTGCGCGTTTTACTCGTCACCGAGAACTTCGTGCACCTCAGAAGCGACTTCGCCGACACGAGGACCGTAAATGACCTGGATTGCCTTGTCGCTCAGGCGGATAACGCCCATAGCTTCAAGATTCTTGGTGAACACCTCGTCGTCTGCAACCTTAGAACCATCCTTGACAATCACGCGAAGACGTGAGATGCAGTTGTCAAGATCATCAATGTTGTCGGCTCCACCAAGCGCTTCGACAATGCCAACAGCAAGCGCGCTGTCCTTGGTCGCACGGCCCTGGACTGCCTTCTCGGGAGTGCTATCAGACTCGCCCTTTGCCTCAGCGGCCTTTGCCTCGAACTCGGCTCTGCTGTTGATCAACTCAATATCGTCACCATCGTCTCGACCGGGCGTCTTGATATCGAACTTAGTAATAAAGAACCGGAAGAGGAAGAAAGCTGCCAGGAAAAAGGCGGGGAGCAGAATAAGGTACGGAAGCAGATTAAGCTTCTCGGGGCGGAATAAGAATGGGATCAGATCCTTGATATTTCCCTGGTACACCGAAACGCCCATTGCCTCCGAGAGAACTTCACCCAGTCCGGAAAGCGGAGCGTAAACGCCAAAGTAGAGCCAGGGGGCGGCAAACAGGAACGTAAAGAGAATAGGCTCCGTAACGCCAAAGAAAACAGTCGAAATCACTGTGGGGATTAAAAGACCAGCAACCTTCTTGCGGTTCTGGGGCTTGGCACAAGACCACATAGCAAGGGCGATGCCCGGGAACAACGCGTAATCGTTAATGCCATAGCCAGCCATGAAGGCCCTAACCAAGAGCTTGTCGCTACTGGGAGAAGCGAGCTGTGCAAGCTGAATAGCGCTATTGCCCACCACGCGCGTTCCGTCGACGACCATGGAGCCGCCAAGCTCAGTCCAATACATGGGCGTCTCGAGCAGCGGATGCAAGCCAAACGGCACAAGGCTCTCGAGCACCCAGCGATAGACAAACGTACCGACCAGACCGGAGCCTTTCACGAACGTCGCAATACCCGAGAAGCATCCACCGATGACGGGCCAAACGAAGTACATGATGCCGCCCAGGACGCCACCGGCGACCAGCGATACAATGGGAACCGTTCGACTGCCCGCAAAAAACGCCAGCGCCGTTGGAAGCTTGGTCTTGTAAAAACGGCCGGTGATCCAGGCGACCAGGCAGCCCACGATAATGCCGCCAAAGACACCAGAGCTGTAGCCAAAAAAGCCGAGCGAGGTAGTGTAGAGTGCGGACTGCTCACTCGCCTGAATGGACGTAAGGCCGACCTTCTGAAGAGCTTCCACCGTTGTATTGTCGGCAGCCAAGCCAGCTGCTCCAAGCAGAATCTCAACCGTCTTGAGCATGGTGAGATAGCAGACAGGGGCAGAAAAGGCAGCCCAGCCCTTCTCTTTGCGAGACAAGGAGAAGGCGCAGCCGACGGCAAACAAAACACCGAGGTTTCCAATGATTACCTCGCCGAGACCCTTAAATACCGAGAAGAACGTAAAGAGCGGCGAAGCGGCATACCAGTCCCAATTAACGCCAAGGGACACAAGGGTCAGTTCGGTCGTAAAAACGCTACCGATACCCAAAAAGAGACCGGAAATGGCAATGAGCGTAATCGGAACGAGCATTGCCTTTCCGAACGATTGGAATTTTTCTTTCATCAATTCCCTCCTCAATGAGCCTCTACAAACGACTATTGCACCCCACGTCCCCACACAGGCGAAACGGAAGACATGTTCGGCAATAGACACAAAGTGATTGTAGAAAGGGGCACACAAAATGCGCATCGGCATCGCGTAATGCGGTTAAATCGACCGACGATTGCAAGTATTTACGAATCCGTAAACGGCAGCAAATAGGCAGCGAACGGCAACCTGCAGCGTAGGACAGTCCCCGCAGGCCGACAATTACCGGTATTTTGGCTCATATTTATTGAATTGTTGCTCGCCCAAAAGCGCGGAGCATCAACGCGCCCCTAAGCCAACCCCAGCAATATGCCCGCCGAATGCACGACAAACGCCACGATCCAGGCGACCGTCACCTGAAACGCGAACACGGCAACGGCATAGCGCGCGCCCAACTCGCTCTTGACGGCGCCGATGGACGCCACGCAAGGCGGGTACAGCAGCGTAAAGACCAAGAACACGTAGGCGGTAAACGGCGAAAACATGGCTGACAGTGCCGCGGGAGAGGTTGCGCCCAAAAGCACCGTGAGCGTCGAGATGACGCTCTCTTTGGCAATAAGTCCCGTGACGAGCGCCGTGGATGCACGCCAGTCGCCAAAACCGAGCGGGGCCAACACCGGCGCGATGATGCTACCCAGACCGGCAAGCAAGCTTTGCGACTGATCGGCGACCACATTAAAGCGAATGTCGAACGTCTGAAGGAACCAGATGACCACGGTAGCGGCAAAGATGATGGTGAAGGCCTTGGTGATAAAGTCCTTTGCCTTATCCCATGCCAGCATCACCGTCGTCTTGACGCTCGGCAGGCGGTAGTTGGGAAGCTCCATGATAAACGGTACCGGGTCGCCCTTAAATGCCGTGCGATTGAGCACCAAAGCCGCGATGCAACCGACCGCGATGCCGATCAGATAGAGCGAGACCATGGCGGGTACCGTCGCCTGCGGGAAAAACGCCCCGCACAGCAGACCGTAGACCGGCAACTTGGCCGAGCAGCTCATGAACGGCGTGAGCATGACCGTCATCTTGCGGTCGTGCTCGGATGGGAGCGTACGGGTCGACATGATAGCCGGCACGGTGCAGCCAAAACCAACGAGCATGGGCACGAAGCTGCGGCCCGACAGACCAAAGCGGCGCAGCACCTTATCCATGACAAAGGCCACACGCGCCATGTAGCCGGAGTCTTCCAGAATGGAGAGGAACAAGAAGAGCACGACGATGATCGGCAGGAAGGCCAGCACGCTGCCCACGCCCGTAAGCACGCCGTCGACAGCCAGCGAGCGCACCACATCGTTGGTGCCGAACGCTTTGAGACCCGCATCGGCCGAGGCGATGATGGCAGCGATGCCGTCCTCCATGAGTCCCTGCAACGCCGCGCCGATCACGCCAAACGTCAGCCAAAAAACGAGGCCCATGATCACCAGGAACGCCGGGATGGCCGTATAGCGACCCGTCAGGATGCGGTCGATCTTGACGGAGCGCACGTGCTCGCGGCTCTCGTGCGGCTTGACGACGCAACGCCCGCACACGTCGCCGATAAAGCTAAAGCGCATATCGGCCAGCGCGGACAGGCGATCGGTGCCGGCCTCGCCCTCCATCTGGGTAATGATGTGCTCGATGGCGTCGAGTTCGTTGCGATCCAGGTGAAGTGCCTCGGTTACCAGCTCGTCGCCCTCAACCAGCTTGGTCGCCGCAAAACGCACCGGAATATGCGCCGTCGCGGCATGGTCCTCGATAAGGTTCGCGATGCCGTGGATGCAGCGATGCAGCGCGCCGCCGTCCGGGCCATCGGGCGCGCAGAAGTCCAGGCGACCGGGGCGCTCGCGGAACCGCGCCACGCGCAAGGCATGATCAACCAACTCGCCGATGCCCTCGTTGCGGGCAGCGCTAATGGGGACAACAGGCACGCCCAACAGGCTCTCGAGCAGGTTGACGTCCACGGCGCCGCCGTTGGCCGTCACCTCGTCCATCATGTTGAGCGCGATGACCATGGGGCGATCGAGCTCCATAAGCTGCAGCGTCAGGTACAAATTGCGCTCGATGTTGGTAGCGTCGATGATGTCGATGATGGCGTCGGGATGCTCATCCAGGATAAATTGACGGCTGACGACTTCCTCGCCCGTGTATGGCGACAGCGAATAAATACCAGGTAGGTCGGTGACGCTCGCCTCGGGGTGGTTACGGATGGCGCCGTCTTTGCGGTCGACCGTCACGCCGGGAAAGTTGCCGACGTGCTGGTTGGAACCCGTCAGCTGGTTGAACAGCGTGGTCTTACCGCAGTTTTGGTTGCCGGCGAGGGCAAAATGCAGCGGTGCGCCCTCGGGCACAGCCGTCTTTGCCGCACGGGGCGAATACGTCCCCTCGCCGAGTGCCGGGTGCTCCGTCGTACCGATTGCGGCGTTAACGCGCGGGCCGGTATCGGTGTCGTGCACGCCCACGAGCTCGATGCGCGCGGCATCGTCTTTGCGCAGCGTGAGCTCGTAGCCACGCAAGCGAATCTCGAGCGGGTCGCCCATGGGGGCGTACTTCATCATGGTGACTTCGGTGCCCGGCGTTAGGCCCATGTCCAAAATATGCTGTCGGAGTGCCTGATCGTCCGATGCCACCGATGCGACAACGGCGTCCTTTCCAATCTCGAGTGTATCGAGCTTCACGTCCGTGTTCCTCCCCCGGCGCCCACAGGGCGTTGTATTTATGTTCACCATGGCTAACCGTTTGCCATGGCTAACCAATTTTAACCATGCATGATAGCGCGAACATGCAACGATGTTCAATCAACAGATCGGTGCAGGGGGGATTCTGGGCCATTGCTTCCCAGACGGGCCTGCTGCGGAAACCGAATCCCACTCCGGAACACCTAAACGGGATGGGCTTTCCGGTTGAGGCATCTAGCGGAAACTGCAGCCCGGAATCGGCGCTCAGACTGGGATGCAATTTCCCAATGGAGCCCTCGGGGAAACTGCGGCCCGGAATCTGCTCTCGAAACGGGACGCGGTTTCCCCGAGGACCGAAGCAGCCGCCCGCCCCTCGACAAAATGATCCGTTCCCTCCGTCGCATGCGGAACATCCAAGGAGTGTCCCAGGGTGCCGGCACAATAGGAACGTCCCCAGCTGCCGGCAGCATTTCGCCGCAACAACAAAAGCCCGCGCTGGCAACAAATGTCACCTGCGCGGGCTTGGTGGGCGCTCACAAAGGCACGTTACAGAGGCCCACGTCAGTTATGGATTACCGAACGGCACCGGCACGCGATGCCTCCGTCGGCTTACCAAGCGATGAAGCTTGCCGCAGTCTTAGACTATCGGCGCAATGCCGGCAAAGTGCAGATACAGCGAAATGATTGCCACGACAATGACCACCGCTGCGATCAGCTTGTCGTGCAGATGCGGAAGCACCGGTTTACCACGGCCTCGCTCGCCCAGCATATAAACGGGAATGGCCGGAGCAAAAAGAATCGTCGTGATCATAACGCCCTGAAGACCCGTCGACCACACCAGGAACAATGTGTAGATGAAGCCGAGCGTACCGAAGAAGCGGGCTTTGCCGACGCTGGGCGCATGCGGCCCGTCCAGATGCTCGTTCTTCCAGCCAATCACCATGTAATAGGCAGCCGAGCAGACATACGGAACCAGAATCGTGTTGACTGCGCAGCTATAGAAGAACTGGTAGGTGCTCGCCGCCACATACGACACGATCAAGAAGAGCTGCGTAATGCCGGAGCTCACGAGAACCGTTACCACCGGGGCGTCGTGCTTGTTCGTCTTGGCAAACGCCAGCGGGAAGGATCCCTGGCGCGCCGCCTCGAACGGCGTCTCGGACGCAATGATGACATAGCCCAGCAGCGCGCCGACCAACGAAAGGATAACGCCAAGGTTTACGATGGCAGCACCAACCGGACCGATTGCGCACTCGAGAATTCCCGCCATGGAGGGCGTTGCAAGCTGTGCCATCTCCTCTCGCGGCATAATGCCGAGCGACAGCATAGAAATAATCAAATACAGGACAAAGACCGCCGCAAATCCGAGCGCCGTCGAGCGACCGACGTCACGCACGTACTTTGCGCGGCCCGAGATGACAACGGCGCCCTCGATGCCCGTGAAGACCCAGACAAGGGCAATCATGGTCGAGACAACCTGCTCGCCAAAGCCAGGACCAGCCGGCTCTCCCCAGAAGTTGTCCATAAAGATATCGACGTTGAACTTGCCCAGGAGCACAATGCTCAGCACAAAGAGTCCCAGCGGCACCAGCTTCGCCAAGGTGACAATCGTGTTAATGCCCGCAGCCTCCTTAACGCCACGAAGCACAAGGGCGGTAAGGAACCACAAAAACACGCTGGCGCAGACGATAGAAAGCAGGTTGTTGCCCGCGCCAAACGCAGGGAAGAAATAGCCCAGCGCGCTAAACAGCAAAAGTGCAAAGCTCACGTTGGAAAGGCATGCGCTGATCCAGTAGCCCCAGGCGGAGTTGAATCCAATGTAATCGCCAAAACCGGCCGCAGCGTATGCATAGATGCCACCGGTCAGGTCGGGACGGGCTTGAGACAAACCGTTGAACACCATCATCAACGCAAAGACGCCAATAAAGCAAATTCCCCACGAGACGATAACCGCACCGGTATTGGCTCCGCCTGCCGCCATATCGCCGGCAAGAGAAAAGATACCGCCGCAGATGCTCGCAGTGATGACCATCATGGTCAGACGGAAGAGATCCAGACCATTGGGGTCGATAATCTCGTCGTTAGAAGTTTTAGAGGCCATTGTATGTGCACCCCCTTCATCATGTGATCGAACGAAAGATGGCCCGGACGTCCCGAATCGGGTGCCGGGCCATCGGTCAAGCGATCATCAGACTGTTACAGCTATCGCGTTAGAAGCGCAGCGACAGGCAAGAAAGGCCGCCGTCGACCTTGCGATACTCGGAGGTGTCGACGACGAGTGTCTTGTAGCCCAGATCCTGCACGGCCTTGAGCACAGTCGGATAGCCCTCGGCAACGATGACCGTACCGTTGACCCAGATGCAGTTGGCGCCGTACGCCTCGTCCTCGGGCACGACGATCTTGTTGTACTGGGCAAAGTCAGGCTTATCGATGAACTCACCAGAGACGAGCATGTTGTTGTCCTCGATGTAGTTGACGCCCGTCTTGAGGTGCAGGACCTCCTCCAGCGGAACCTCAGAACCCTCGAGGCCCCAGCCCTCGAGAATCTCACAGAACTGGCGAATGCCCTCTTCGTTGGTACGAGCGGAGCGACCGACGTAGAAATGGTCACCGACCATCATGACGTCGCCGCCGTCAAGCGTGCCCGGAGAAACGATGTGCTTGACATGCTCGTCGTCAAAGAAGCGACGGACGGCCGGCTCAATCTCGTCCTTCTCGCCGTTGCGGCTATCGGCGCCGGGGTTGGTAATGATGGCGCCGCAGCGAGTGATAACGGCCGGATCTTCGACGAAGCAGCTGTCGGGATACTGCTCGAGTGCCGGCAGCACCGACACGTCAACGCCGCACTGCTCGAGCGCATGCTCATAATCGTAGTGCTCCTCGATGGCGCGCTCGTAGATGGGCTGGCCAAGCTCGGGGGCACTCGTGATGCCATTGCTCAGGGACTTGCCGGGGCGGCGGATGATGACGTGGCTGAACTTGGTCATGATGATCCTCCTTGGATCTCTTAGCAGAGAGCGGGACTTCTTCGCGCCCGCCTTCCTTTCGATGGCTTTATCTTAGGGCGGTTTTCCTGTTTTGTATATTGTATACAATCCTGAACGGTAGGTATTCTTCGGTAAGCGTATTCTTACGTATCGGCGCAAAGTAGCATGATTTAGCTGGTCGTTCTATAATTCAACTGAGCTATTCAAGTGAAACGTATTTGCTTTTAGAAATATACCGTTAAGGAACATAGGCTCATGGAAACGCTCAGAAAGCCCCTGAAGGACCACGTATACGACTATATTTCGAGCCGTATTGACGCCGGCGAGCTTTCGGCCGGCGACCGGCTGAGCGAGCAGGCGATCTGCGATGCCATGGGCGTGTCGCGCACGCCGGTCCGCGAAGCGCTCATCCAGCTCGCAAGCGACGGCTATCTGGACAATCTCCCCCGCCGCGGATTCCGCGTCCGTGGGTTCGATCAGCAAAACGCCGTTGAAGTCTTTGAGATTATGGGGCCGCTCGACGGGCAGGCCGCATATCTCGCCTGTCCGAATCTAACTGACGACGATATTACGCAGCTGAAATTTCTCGTCGGCTCCATGGACCTCGCGATCCAAGGCGGTCTCATCCGTAAGTATGACGACATTCAGCGAGACTTTCACCTTACGTACTTCAACCGCTGTGGCAACGACCGTCTGCGCGATATGATCTCGCAGCTCGAGCGTTGCTTTATCAAGCGCGATTACGAGACTGTTGACCAAGAGACGGCTTGCAAACTGCTCAATAAAGCCAACAACGAACATGCTCATATTCTTGAGTTGTTCGAAGCACGAGACGCGACGGGCGTGCGCGACTACGTTCGCGATGTCCATTGGAACACGGAAAACGCCCAGTTCACCGTTTGGTAGAAATACAACAAGGAAAGCTATCAGACGCCCATCTCACGAGAGTGGATAATCCCCCGTTTTTGTCGAAAAGCAGACCAAAAAATGGGAGATTATCCACTCTCGTGCTGCGCGGTCTAGAAACCGTGGCGCTCCAGGAAGCGGAAGGCTAGGCGAATCCATGGACGGACCGCCACCTGCTTGTCCTCGTTATCGACCGCGGTATTGGCGTTGCCGAGCGAAAGGCCGTGACCACCTTGGTCAAAGACGTGCATCTCGCATACGACGCCCTCCTCGGCCATGCGCTGGGCAAACGGGTAGACCTGTGCGATCGGCGCCGTCTTGTCGTCGGACACGCCCCACACAAAGGTTGGCGGCATCTGACGCGAAACATGTGTGGTGGGGCAGATATCGGCCAAATGCTCGTCAGTTGCCTCGCCACCCGTCACCATCGACAGGTAGTCGTTGAGCAGATCGCGCCCCGTCTTGCCACCCGTCTTGGGCACGCGCAGGTCGATGCGCGGGTCGCGCGTCTGCATGTCGCGCACATAGGCAAAGTCGAGCAGCGGATAGCCCAGCACTACGGCATCGGGACGAATGTCGTCCGGACGCGCCCCTGCCAGGCCCGCGAAGGGACCAGCCTTCCATTGTGTTGCCAGCGAGGCGCAGATCATACCGCCCGCAGAAAAGCCCACGACGCACACGCGCTTGGGATCGACATGCCACTCGTCGGCATTCGCACGCACCGTGGCGACCATCTTGGCAAGATCTGCCTGCGGGTGCGGAAAACTTACGTCACCCGTGCCGCTCGTCACATAGTTGAGCACAAAGGCCTGGTAACCGTGATCCAAAAACGCAAACGCCACGGGATCCTGCTCATGCGGAGCGATATGCGTAAACGCACCTCCGCCGCAGATAATCACCGCGGGGCGGCGGCCATTGGGCTTGTCGGGCAGCGGCTCGGCACCCAGATACGTAAACGTCGCCGGATAATCCTCGGTCGGCTCCTCGCCCCACAGCGCATGGTTCTCAATAATCATAGGTGCTCCCTCCGTGCGATTCGTGCGCACTCGTTTTTCGCACCTTAGCGTACCCCACTTGAGCCCGCGGCGCAGAAACACCCCCGCAATAAGTTGGCCTTCAACTGATATATCACAAAATCGCTGTTCAGAGGTATCGTTGGACAGCGTAAAATAGGAGCGCTGACCGTGCTGGGAAACACGTACGAAACGTTTCCGGCAAACCACACGCGTGCAACATGCGCGCCTGATACGTTGGAGGCATCTATGGGTCTGCTCGATTCGCTCAAGTCCACGTTCACTTCGTCGGGCGAGGCGTCCGTTCCGCCCGCAGCAAGCTTCGCCACCCGCGAAGGCGTCATCTACGCTCCTGTCAACGGCGTGCTCGTCAATCTGAGTGAGGTTCCCGACGAGACCATCGCCTCGGGCATGCTCGGCCAGGGCTACGGCATCGAGCCCATTACCGGCACCATTTACGCCCCCGCTAACGGCCGTATCGGCGCCACCACCGTCACCAACCACTCCATCGGCATGATCACCGAGGACGGTCTTCGCGTGTTCATCCATGTTGGCCTGGGCACCGTGGAAATGAACGGCAAGGGTTTTGCCCGCTTCGTCGAGATGGGCGACACGGTCAAGGCCGGCCAGCCGCTCATCAGCTTCGACCGCGACGCTATCAAGGCCGCCGGTCACGAGGACATCGTGACCGTCATCATCTCTGAGCTCGACCGCCTCAAGAGCATCGACCACGTCGGCGAGTCTGGCACGCTTATCGGCGGCAACCCGCTCGTCAAGCTTGGCGACCCGCTGCTGGTAGCCAAGACCAAGTAGCCAGGTCCCGCGCACACAGCCAAAAGGCACCTCGTCAAGCGCCCGCGACCATTTGGCCGCGGGCGCTTTTCGTTTGAAAAACCATCCCGCCAATGCCTTATCTGTATAGCCCAAATGAGCCGAGCTGCTAGAATATCGAACTGTATGGATAACTATCATTCAACCGTTATGGGAGGATACGTGAACCGCACCAAAATCGCGCAGCTCTATGCCGATGCCGAGTCGCTCGGCGGCCAAACCGTCACCGTTGCCGGCTGGGTCAAGTCCGTCCGCGACATGAAGAACTTTGGCTTCGTTACGCTCAACGACGGCAGCTGCTTCCGCGACCTGCAGGTCGTCATGAACCGCGATGCACTCGACAACTACGACGAGATCGCCCATCAAAACGTCTCGGCCGCACTCATTTGCACCGGCACCGTCAAGCTGACCCCCGATGCGCCCCAGCCTTTCGAGCTTTCTGCCACCTCCATCGAGATCGAGGGCGTCAGCGCCCCGGATTACCCGCTGCAGAAGAAGCGCGCAACCGTCGAGTTCCTGCGCACCCAGCAGCACCTGCGCCCGCGCACCAACCTGTTCCGCGCCGTCTTCCGCATTCGCTCTGTCGCGGCTGCCGCCATCCACCGCTTCTTCCAGGAGCAGGGCTTTGTCTACGTCAACACCCCCATCATCACCACGAGCGACTGCGAGGGCGCCGGCGAGATGTTCCGCGTGACCACGCTCGACCCCAAAAATCCGCCCCTCACCGAGTCCGGCGAGGTCGACTGGAGCCAGGACTTCTTTGGCAAGCATGCGAGCCTCACCGTGTCCGGCCAGCTCAATGCCGAGAACTTTGCCATGGCCTTTGGCGACGTGTACACCTTTGGCCCCACCTTCCGTGCCGAGAACTCCAACACCACGCGCCACGCCGCCGAGTTTTGGATGATCGAGCCCGAGATGGCCTTTGCCGACCTTAACGACTATATGGATAACGCCGAGGCCATGCTCAAGTATGTCCTCAAGGACGTCATGGCAACCTGCCCCGACGAGCTCAATATGCTCAACAAGTTTGTGGACAAGGGTCTGCTCGAGCGCCTGGACCATGTCGCCAACTCCGACTTTGCCCGCGTTACCTACACCGAGGCCGTCGAGATCCTGGAGCAGGCAGTCGCTGCTGGCCACCAGTTTGATTACCCCGTCAGCTGGGGCATCGACCTGCAGACCGAGCACGAGCGCTTCCTGACCGAGGAGCACTTTAAGCGACCGACTTTTGTGACCGACTACCCGGCCGAGATCAAGGCCTTCTACATGCGCATGAACGAGGACGGCAAGACCGTCGCCGCCGCCGACTGCCTGGTGCCGGGCATCGGCGAGATCATCGGTGGCTCCCAGCGCGAGGAGCGCCTGGATCTGCTCGAGGCCCGCATCAAGGACCTGGGCATGAATCCCGAGCAGTACAAGTACTACCTTGACCTGCGCCGCTACGGTTCCTGCAAGCACGCCGGCTACGGCTTGGGCTTCGAGCGCTTGGTCATGTATCTGACCGGCGTGGGCAACATCCGCGACGTCCTGCCGCACCCGCGCACCGTGGGCAACGCCGACTTCTAATCGCCACAGCGCCACCAAACGCGTTCCAGCGCATCACGCCAGCGCCTCTCGGCAAGCCGAGGGGCGCTTTTTTCAACAGTATCCGTCAAGCTTTTGGCAAGATTTTGGTCAGTTGAGCAGGGCTGTTGAAAACTCGACCCGCCGCTTGCCGACGACTACCGACCGCCCGGAGCGTCCTGCACCCCTGGGAAAGCCCCGCGCCCTAGGCTCCATACCGTCGCCACCCAAAACGGAAAGGACGTGGACGCCATGACCGAAACCGCTGTTGAAACTTACGAGACCACGACGAGGGGCGCCGCCTCGATGGCAGCCTATCGCGCCGTTCGCATCCTGCAACTATTAAGCGAAAACACCGGCGAGGACAAGGCCATGCTTTCCGATGAGTTGATCCGGCGTCTCGCCCATCCCGACGACCCCGCCCGCATGCCCATCTCGGCGGCGCGGCGCAGCATCTACACCGCCATCTCCGCACTTCGCCATGCCGGATACGAAATTGAATACAAGCGCGGCGTGGGGTATCGGCTCTTGACCCGTCCGCTCACCGACGAAGAGATCATCCGGCTCCACGGCATGGTCATGCGCAACCGCTCTACGCCCATCGCCATTCGAAAAAGCATGGCGCAGCACCTGGTCGCCATGGCGAGTGCCGACGTTCGCGGCTACCTCGATGCACCCGAGCCTGCTCCAAGCGCAGGCGACAAATCCACCAAGGCCACACGCACGCCCGTCAAGCGCATCGATGCCTGCGAGCTCATCGAGCAGGCCATCGACCACGGAACCACGGTGAGTTTTGATATTTCGAGTGTCACGGCACGCGGAGAGGTCGAAGTGGCGCGGATGACACTCCGGCCCTTTGCCATCAAGCAACGAGACGGCATCTCGTATTTGCTGGGAACGGTCTATGACGCGCGAGGCGCCGACGACACGCTGCGTACCGTTGAGATCGGCCGCATGAGAAACGTCACCACACGTCTCCTCGACGGCAAGAAGCTCTTCGCCGCCCTGGACGAGGACGACGCCGCCTCCGCCGCATAAGACCCTCCGCCGCCCATTCGACTACCCGTACCGCCCATCCGATTCTGTATTAAAAAACCCGCCAGGCTGTTGTAAAAATGGACATCAGCGCTACTATAGTTCCACTTGCACTTTGTCCCAGTGCAGTGTTTCCAGCCATTTTTATACTGGGGGTAATGATATGAAGGACATCACCATCAGCCGCAGGAGCCTTCTGGTCTCCGCCGGTCTGCTCGCGCTCGCCCCGCTCGCCGGATGCGGCGGCAACTCTGGTTCCGGCTCTGCTGCCGCCGGTTCCGACTACACCATCGGCGTTCTGCAACTCACCGAGCACTCCGCACTCGATGCCGCCAACGACGGCTTTGTCAAGGCCATCAAGGAGAGCGGCCTTAAGGTCAAGATCGACCAGAAGAACGCCCAGAACGACCAGTCCACGTGTAAGTCCATTGCCGACAAGTTTGTGGGCGACAACGTCAACCTGATTTATGCCATCGCCACGCCCGCCGCGCAGGCTGCCGCCGGCGCCACGGCCGATATCCCCATCGTGGGCTGTGCCATCACCGACTACGCCGCCTCCGGCCTGGTCCAGGACAACGACAAGCCCGGCACCAACGTCACGGGCGCTTCCGACCTCACCCCAGTCGCCGAGCAGCTCGAGATGATGCAGAAGGTCCTGCCCGACGTTAAAAAGGTCGGCCTGCTCTACTGCACCGCCGAGTCCAACTCCGACGTCCAGATCAAAGCCGCCAAGAAGGAGCTCAACAAGCTGGGCCTCGAGTACACCGATTTCACCGTCTCGAGCTCCAACGAGATCCAGTCCGTCGTCGAGTCCGCCGTGGGCAAGGTCGACGCGCTCTACTCCCCCACCGACAACACCATCGCCGCGGGCGCTTCGCAGGTCGGTCAGATCTGCAAGGAGAACAAGCTCCCCTTCGTGACTGGCGAGGAGGGTATGTGCATGGCCGGCGGCCTGTTCACCCTCTCCATCAACTATGAGGACCTGGGCTACGCCGCGGGCGAGATGGCCGTTAAGATCCTGAAGGGCGAGGCCAAGCCCGAAGACATGCCGATCAAGCACCTCTCGAGCAAGAACCTGGTCGTCGTCAAGAACGACGAGATGGCCGAGGCGTTGGGCATCGACCTTTCCGCCCTGGACGAGTAGCACCATGCGCCGTAACGCATCTAGGGTTCGTTCTCGCCCATAGCTGCGTTATTCAATATCTGAGCCATTGGGGCGAACGTCATAGACCGGCGTTCGCCCTGCTTGTTTCAGATATAACAAAACGTTTGCCTGCCGTTCTTATATTCATTGTTACCGCTATTATGGAACATCACGTGTCCACCCTATCCTAGGAGGTATGAAGCATGCTCATTGCATTGCAGGGCGCCGTTTCGCAGGGCGTCCTCTGGGGCATTATGGTGCTTGGCGTGTTTATCACGTTCCGCCTGCTCGACATCCCCGATATGACCTGCGACGGCAGCTTTGCCCTCGGCGGCTGCGTCTGCGCCGTACTCATCGTCAATAACAACGTCGACCCGCTGCTCGCCGTGCTGGCCGGTATGTGCGCCGGCGCCATCGCGGGCGCCGTCACGGGCATTCTGACCACCGTCTTTGAGATTCCCGCGATCCTCGCCGGAATCCTCACCCAGATCAGCCTGTGGTCCATCAACCTACGCATCATGGGCAAGTCCAATACGCCCATTCTTGCCAAGGGCACCGTGTTCTCGGCCGTCAGCAATATGACCGGTCTGCCGCAGTCCACCGTTGCCATCATCTTGGGCATCCTGCTCGCCGTGGCTATCGTTGCCATCCTGTATTGGTTCTTTGGCACCGAGATCGGCTCGGCGCTGCGCGCCACCGGCAACAACGAGTACATGATCCGCGCCCTGGGCGTCAACACCAACTCCACCAAGATGATCGCCCTCGTGCTCTCCAACGCCCTCATCGGCCTTTCGGGCGCGCTCATCTGCCAGAGCCAGAAGTATGCCGACATTGGTATGGGCACCGGTGCCATCGTTATCGGTCTTGCCGCCATTGTTATCGGTGAGGTGCTCGGCCGTCTGCTGCCCGGCGGCCTCACGCAGTTTAGCGTCCGTCTTGCCTCCGCCGTCTTTGGCTCCGTGGTGTACTTCCTTATCCGCGCCATCGTGCTGCAGTTGGGCATGGACGCCAACGACATGAAGCTGCTCTCCGCTGTGATTGTCGCTGTGGCTCTGTGCGTGCCCGTGGTTTGGGAGCGTTATAAGCTCCGCAGCTCCTACACGAAGGGGGATGAGGCAGATGCTTAAGCTCTCGCACGTCAAGAAGACCTTTAACAAGGGCACCGTCACCGAAAAGCGCGCGCTCACCGGCGTCGACCTCACCCTGAATGACGGCGACTTTGTAACCGTGATCGGCGGCAACGGCGCCGGCAAGTCCACGCTGCTCAACATGATCGCCGGCGTGTACCCGCTCGATTCGGGCGTTATTGAGCTCGACGGCACCGATATCTCGCGCCTGAGCGAGTCGCAGCGCGCCAAGTACCTGGGCCGCGTGTTTCAGGACCCCATGCGCGGTACCGCTGCCGACATGCAAATCGCCGAGAACCTGGCCCTCGCCAAGCGTCGCGGCCAGCGTCGCGGCCTTTCGTGGGGCGTCACCAAGGCCGAGAAAGATGAGTACGTTGAGCTACTCAAGCGCCTGGACCTTGGTCTGGACACGCGTCTCAACGCCAAGGTCGGCCTGCTCTCGGGCGGCCAACGCCAGGCGCTCACCCTGCTGATGGCCACGCTCACCAGGCCGCGCCTGCTGCTGCTCGACGAGCACACCGCGGCCCTCGACCCCAAGACGGCCTCTAAGGTGCTCAACCTGACCGAGGAGATCGTCGACGAGAACCACCTGACCACGCTCATGGTCACGCACAACATGAACGACGCTATCCGTCTGGGCAACCGTCTGATCATGATGCACGAAGGCCACGTGATCTACGACGTGGCCGGTGACGAGAAGAAGTCGCTCACCGTGGCCGACCTGCTGCAGAAGTTCGAGGAGGTCTCGGGCGGCGAGCTCGCCAACGACCGCATGCTGCTAAGCTAAACCTACCAAAAAGGGACAGGTTTATTTTGGCAGGTTTTATCTGCGCAAACGTCAAAACCGCCGCAAAGGGACAGACGCCCTTGCGGCGGTTTTCGCTAACCCCCATATCGAGCACAGAAGCCCGTCCGAATTTGATCGGACGGGCTTCTTGATGGGTATCATGGTTGGACGATCATTAGGAGGTTTCTCTACATGGAATTGTTTGAGCCGATTCTTCATTTCTTTGCACAACGATGGGTCCACAACATTATCTGGGCAGGTATCTTGGCCATCGGCACCGCCGTTGCCGCCAAGGTCGCGTCCAAGACCCTGTACCACCTGCTCAACCGCGACGATAACCCACTCCCTTCATCAAGCATCTTCATCAACATCGCGCGCGCCGTCATTTGGATGATCGGCGGCAGCTTTATCCTCGACAACTGCTTTGGCATTAATGCAAACGCCCTCGTCGCCGCTCTTGGCGTCGGCGGCATCGCCATCTCGCTCGGCTTTCAGGACACGCTGTCAAACCTTATCGGTGGCATGCAGGTGACCTTTATGGGCATCATCAAACCCGGCGACAATATCGAGGTCGGCGGCGTGACGGGCGTGGTCCAAGATATCACCTGGCGCCATACGACCATCGAGGACGCCTGCGGGCAGACCATCATCGTCCCCAACTCAAATATCTCCAAGAACACGCTCGTGCACCTCATGCCCTTTGGGCGCGTTGCCGTGCCCGTTGCCGTAAAGGACACGTCCAAGTGGACCTCGTTGGACGCGCTGGCAGATGAGCTTACCGACGCCACCAAGGCCGCGGTGCTTCCCATCTCTGGCTTTGACAAGGAGCCCTACGTGCTCTTTAGCGAGATCGGCGACTTTGGCGTCAAGGGCAAAATCATCTTTATCGTCAGCGACGACAGCACCACTTTCACGGCAGCCGACGCTTGCATCCGCGCCATCGCCCCCATCATCGCCTAAAACCACCGCAAAGGGGACAGGCACCATTGTGGTGGTTTCGCATCGTGGTACCATGGTTCATATCGTTGTTTAAACGACTAAGGGAGTAGACACCATGGAAGAGGCCTATCGTCAAGCGCGCAAGCGCGGCGAACAGGGACGCCGTCGCGCCATCAGCCAAAGCGAGCATCCATATCTTACGGACCTCGACAGCTTGGTCGCCCAGCTTCCCTGCGGGCAGCGCGAGAACATCGGCCTGCGGGACATTCCGCTCGAAATGGTCGTCGGCACGGTTACCAAAGGTCGCCAGTCCGCCTTTTCGTGTAACTTTATGCCGCTGCTCCCCTGGAATACCGAATTCGCCCGCAAATGGTCCAACCTCTACGATATCCAAATCTCCGAGGGCTACCGCGACCCCATCATCGTCACCGAGTTCATGCACCGCTTTTACGTCCAAGAGGGCAACAAGCGTGTCAGCGTCCTCAAATTCCTTGACGCTCCGACGGTTTCGGCCAAGGTGACGCGTCTGTACCCCGGTAAGTGGGATTCCGTCGAGAGCCGCCTGTACGGTGAGTTTTGCGCCTTTTGGTACGTATGCCCCCTGTACGAGATTGAGTTTTCGCGCGAGGGCGGCTACGAGATGCTTGCCAAAATGCTCGGCCAAGATCTTGTCGAAAAATGGCCTCAAAAGAAGGTCGACTACCTACGTCACACCTTCCTGCTCTTTAAGCGCGCCTATCTTCGCGCGGGCGGCGACCACTTGGACATTACGCCTGCCGATGCCATGCTCGTCTACCTCAACGTCTACAACCAGGACCGTCTGCTGGATACGCCGACGGATATCGTCGTCAACCGTCTGTGCAAGATTTGGCGCGAGCTTGTCATTGCCGGCAAAAGCGACGAGGACAAAGTCGATCTTGTCGAAGCGCCGCAGCCCAACGAGAAAGAGGGCGCACCGACAAAAGCTACCTCGGGCGTGCTCAACTTCTTTATGAGCAAGACCGTCTACTCCACTGCCAATCCCATGCGAATCGCCTTTATCCACGAGTTTCCCTGTGCCACGTCGAGCTGGGACAGCCTACACGACCAGGGCCGCCGGTATCTTGATGAGCACTTTGGCGGCATCGTGCGCACCGAGGCGTTCGAGGACTGCCACGATTCGGACGTGTTCTACGCCGCCGTCGAGACAGCCGTAAAGCACGGGGCGAACGTCATCTTCTCGACCTCACACCGGCTCATGGAATACACGCTCAGGGCGTCAGTCGAGTATCCCCAGGTGCGGTTCCTTAACTGCTCAATCGGCCTTCCCCACCAAAGCGTCCGCTCGTACTTTGGAAAGATGTACGAGGCCAAGTTCCTACTGGGCGCCCTTGCCGCCAGCATGGCGGACAACCACCGCATTGGCTACCACGCGTCGGTCTTCGCCTCGGGCGCGCTCAGCGAGATCAACGCCTTTGCGATTGGCGCCTCGCTGCTCGACCCCCGCGCGCAAATTATCCTGACCTGGGGCGATGTGCCCGCCGGAGGCCTTGCCGAGGCCATGTGCCGCGAGGGCGTGAGCGTCATGACCGGCGCTGACATGTCAAAGTCGCTCGAAGACCCTACGGCCTACGGACTTCACCGCCTGGTCGATGGCAAGGTCGCCGGCATCGCCATGCCGGTATGGAACTGGGGCCGATACTACGAGCTTATCGTGCGAAGTCTGCTGCACGGCACCTGGGATGAGACCAGTGACAACAGCCAGGTTCGCGCCGTCAACTACTGGTATGGTATGAGCTCGGGCGTCATCGACATTCGCTACGCTCCGGGCCTGCCCTATCAGACGCGTAAGCTTGTTCAGCTGCTCCGCAATGGCATCGTCGAGGGCTCCATCAATCCATTTGGCGGCGAGCTCCATAGCCAAGACGGCGTGGTGCAGATCGAGGGCTTTCCCCCGCTGCCGAGCACGCAAATCGTCGAGATGGACTGGCTGGCTGACAACGTTATAGGCTCGATTCCGCAGCTCGATAACGAGCCGGAGGTCCGTGCCCTATGAATATCCTAGCCATTGCCGATGTAGAGGAGCGCTGCCTGTGGGAATGTTTTCGCAAGGAGCGCTTTGAGGACGTTGACCTGATTCTATCCGCAGGCGACCTGGATCCGGACTATCTTGAGTTTTTGGTCACTGTCATCAACAAACCGCTTGTGTACGTTCGTGGCAACCACGACGACCGCTACGCGCGCCATGCACCGGGCGGGTGCATTTGTGTTGAGGACAGCGTATATGTGTACCGAGGTATTCGCATTGCGGGTCTGGGCGGTTCCATGCGCTACCGCGACGGCGCGAACATGTATACCGAGCGCGAGATGGCAAAACGCATGCGCAAGCTATCGCGAAAAATCGCACTGGTAGACGGATGCGATATTCTACTTACCCATGCACCCGTCGCAGGCATGGGCGACCTGGACGACCTGCCGCATCGAGGGTTTGAGTGCTTTAACACAGCGCTTGAGTCCTGGGGGGCCGACTACATGGTGCACGGGCATGTGCACCAATGCTATGGTCGCGACTTTCAGCGTGAGCGCCAGCATGCATGCGGGACAACAATCATCAACGCGTGCGGCTATACGCAGTTTGAGCTGGATGAAGCGCGCTACCCCATCCGTGGCTGGCAGGCAGCCTGGCTCAACTCGCAAACCATGCGCCGCGAGCTCAAACGCCACGAAGCAATCGAGTCTTCAACCGCCAGAACCCCCTGGTAACTGCCAACAACCACCACGAAGGGGATAGGCACCTTTATGGTGGTTTTGCTGACTCGTCCGACCTGTCCATCACGGTGCTTGTGTAATTAACGAGAACACTCATTGTTTTGTAAGGACGGCGCTCACGTGCCGTCTTTTTTTGTCAACTTATGCAGTCTCGACCGTGTTGTATGTAGAGGGACCTCGCGAGACGCCTTCCCTATATCCACCACGACCAATTGGAGGTGACACTATGCCTGCACGCCGTAACCGCAATAGCACGCTCCGATGCGATGCCGATCAGATCGAGCGGGAAGCAAAGCGCTTGGTCGACACGTATTCCGACCTCATCCTTCGATTGTGCTATTCGGCCCTTGGATCCGCTGACGACGCTCAAGACATCTGCCAGGACACGCTGATCAAGATTCTCCAACGCACTCAACCGTTCGACTCGCTCGAACACGAACGTGCTTGGGTGATCCGAGTCGCACTGAACGCATGTCGCGATATCGGCCGTACGCACGCGAATCACCCGGTTGTCGACCTCGATTCGCTCCCCGATTTCTGCGCACCCGTAACACATACCGAGCAAGAATTCGCGCAACGCGACTGCGCCATTCTTTCCGCTGTCACGGCCCTGCCTCAAGCACAGCGCATCGCCATCTTTTTGCACTACTACGCAGGCATGAGCATCAGGGAAATCGCAGACGCCGTTCACGCGACGCCAGCTGCAACCGCCCAGCACCTTAGCCGCGGACGTGCGTCACTTCGGCTTTCCTTGAAAGGAGACCACAATGACTACGAATTCGAATGACTATCGCCACGCCCTGGAGCACATTTCGTTTACCGATAATGCGAAGCAGCACATGGCAAACTCGATTGCTCAGTCCGTCGCCTCGAGCGATGCGGCGACCGCTCAAAGCAACTTTAATGGCACGCGACGCAAGCCGCGCATCGCCCGCCATCCCGTAAGAACAGTCGCTCGCATTGCCGCTGTAACGGCAGTCCTCGCTATCGTCATTGGAGGCGCTGGCACGGCTATGGCAACAGGCGTCCTGCCGCTTCCTTCTGACATGCTTTCCGACATCTTTGACGGACCTGCTTCTCAAACCGAGATCATCGACCGTATTGGCCGGCCCGTCGGTGCTAGCTGCTCCAACAACGGAGTCACCGTGACCGCCGACGCCATCATGGGCGACAAGGATATGGTTACCATCGCCTATACGCTTACGTTCGACGATCCCGCTGCCCTGAAAAAGCTTTCCGAGCCGGGCGAGAACGGAACTATCGCCGGAAGTGTCGATGGAAACGTATACGTTGATGGCGAGCATGGCGGCCAAGGCCAATCATGGCTCATTGACAAGAACCCCAATGACTCCAGCATTCAATACTTTGCACAGTTCAGCGTTGAATCACCCGGCCTTATGGGCAGGACCGTCCGCACGCATATCAACTCTCTCGTTGTGCCACGTGCTGGCAAAGAGCTTCCCGAGTATAAGAAAATACTTACGGGCCCATGGGATCTTAAGTTCCAGCTGAATTACGAAGATACATCCGTTACGATTCCCGCGCCCAAATCGGTCAACTTTAACGGCACCAAGGCGACGATTCAAGAGGCCACCGTATCCTGCGTTGGCGTTTCAGTCCGCTACAACATAGATCGTTCCATCGAACACGACAACAACAGCGGCAAGATGTCTCAAAACATGGAGGAGTCTATGGATGCCGTTGGCAACATACCCCTCATCGTGACGTTCAAAGACGGTCATGTTGAGGACGCAACCAGCTACAGCGGCTATTTCGCAAATAAACTGGATAACGGCACCACTGATGTCCACAAGACCTGGCCGTTCTCGCAAGTTTGTGACACAGACAAGATTGCAAGCGTACAAATTGGCGATACGGTCATTCCCATGAATTCGTAACGCTACGCGGCTCGTATATGCACCCGGTTCCGCACTTCGCGTCTAAAGATGCGCTGTCATCGAGCAGCGTGAGCGCAAGGCCGCCCGTATGGTCGGCTGGGAACACCTCGTTGCGCTAAAAACCACCACGAAGGGGACCGGCACCTTTGTGGTGGTTTTGCTGACTCGTCCGACCTGTCCCAACGGTTTGTCTCAATCTGTAACAGGTAGGGCCCAAATAATCGGTTAGCTGTTACAGATCGAGACAGACCACGGATGCTCGGCCGAAAATCTCAATCTGTAACAGGTAGGAACGATTTTGCCCCTTAGATGTTACAGATTGAGATATTTGACAGCTTGAATCGGCATCGCCTACAGCGCGGCGACGACCTTGTCGCCCATCGTCGTGGTGCCGAGGATCTTATCTGCCGGGGTGTTGACATCGGCGATGTCACGGGTGCGCCAGCCCTCGTCGAGCACGCGCGCCACGGCGCTCTCGATCCACGCGGCTTGCTCGCCCATGTCGAGCGCGTAGGTCAGCAGCATCGCCACCGACAAGATTTGAGCCAGCGGATTGGCCACGCCGAGCCCCGCGATGTCAGGAGCGCTGCCAGCGCTCGGCCCAAACAGCGATACGCCATCATCCAGCGAGGCAGAGGCAAGCATACCGAGCGATCCGGTAATCTGAGCCGCCTCATCGGACAGGATGTCGCCGAACATGTTCTCCGTCACCACGACGTCAAAGTCTGCCGGTCGACTGATGAGCTGCATGGCGGCGTTGTCGACGAGCAGGTCCTCAAGCTCCACGTCGGAGTACTCCTCGTCTTGCACG
This sequence comes from Collinsella sp. AM43-1, assembly GCF_003467925.1. Taxonomy (NCBI): domain Bacteria; kingdom Bacillati; phylum Actinomycetota; class Coriobacteriia; order Coriobacteriales; family Coriobacteriaceae; genus Collinsella; species Collinsella sp. AM43-1. The sequence goes on from NZ_QSFR01000001.1 coordinate 122,639, forward strand.
CGATGCACGATCTCGCGCCACATGCGGCTCGTCTCCAGCACGTTGCGCTTATCAACGCTCGTCACCTTGCCGCGACGTTTGCGCGCCGCCTCAAATGCCTGGCGCGCAATGCGCTCAATCTCGTACTCGCGATACTCCATCACGTCGACCGCACGCTGACCGGCCGCACCCGCAGCGCCCGCGCAGGTCACGGATGCGGGCGCCAAAGTCCCACGGCATGTTGTAGCCCATCGTATCGGGGATGTTCACGACCGTGGCACCGGCCTTTACGGCCGCCTCGATAATGCGCACCAGAAACTCCTGATCGGAGCGGCCGGCATCCTCGGCATAAAACTCAACATCGTCAACGAACTTGCGAGCATGTTTGACGGCATGGATCGCTCACTCAATTGCCCTTTCCTCAGTCATATGGAGCTTGTCGCGCAGGTGACTGGTGCTCACACCCAGCCCTGTATGGATACGGGGCCTCTGGGCCGTTTTGAGCGCCTCTGCAGCCACTTCGATATCCCTGTCGACAGCGCGCGTCAGGCCGCATACCGTGCATCGGTCGCCCGCAATCTTGCCAATCTCCTGTACGGAGCGAAAGTCACCAGGACTCGAGATGGGAAAGCCCGCCTCGATAACGTCCACGTTCATGCGCACCAGCTGGCGGGCGATGAAGAGCTTTTCCTCGGTATTCATGCTGGCGCCCGGCGACTGCTCACCGTCGCACAGGGTGGCGTCAAAGATTGTGATTTTGCGGCTTATATGTTCCTCCTGATTGACCGTTTTATGACAGATGGCTTTCAGGAGAGAGAGAAGGCCTAGAGATAGAAAAATACCCATGTCGCTCATCACGCCTGAAAGCGGCAGACGATAGCGCACCCGGGTACAACAAATCGTTATAGCGAGATTACAACCCTAGCGCGCTATCCAATCTAGTAGCGCTAGGCCTAGGAGCTGTTGCGTGTTCTTAAACATGTTGGGCTCCCTTCGGCCTCGGGTAGAACTACATCGCGCTAAAGTACAACACAAGTAAAACCACCACAAGGGTGTCTGTCCCCTTCGTGGTGGTTTCGTTGACTCAAAAGCAAGAAACCCCGTCCCGCGCGAGGCAGAACCGGGTTTCTTTAGCAATGCTTGCTTTGTTCAGGCAGTAACTAGCAGTTACTCAGCCAGGAAGTCACGCTGGACAGCGGGATCGACCTTGACGCCAGGGCCCATGGTGGAAGACACGGAGATGGACTTGACGTACTTGCCCTTAGCAGAAGAGGGCTTGACACGCAGGATCTCGGTGTACAGGGCGGCGTAGTTCTCGACGAGCTGCTGCTCAGAGAAGGACTTCTTGCCCAGGGGCACGTGGCAGATGCCGTAACGGTCGGCACGATACTCAACGCGGCCGGCCTTGAGCTCGGAGACCATCTTGGCGACGTCCATGGTCACGGTGCCGAGCTTGGGGTTCGGCATGAGGCCACGGGGACCAAGAATCTTACCGATGCGGCCAACCTTGGCCATCATGTTCGGCGTGGCGATAGCGGCGTCGAAATTGATCTCGCCCTTCTGGATCTGGGCGACGAGCTCGTCGGAACCGATGATGTCGGCGCCGGCAGCCTCGGCCTCGCGGGCCTTCTCGCCCTCGGCGAAGACGGCAACACGAACGGTCTTGCCGGTGCCGTGGGGCAGGGAGATGGAACCACGGATGTTCTGGTCAGCCTTACGAGTATCGATGCCCAGACGGAAGTGGGCCTCGACGGTCTCGTCGAACTTGGCGGTATCAAGCTCCTTGATGAGCTTGGCAGCCTGAAGGGGGGTGTAGAGCGTGGCGCGGTCGATCTTCTCGGCAGCGGCGTTATAGCTCTTACCATGCTTAGCCATGTGCATTACCTCCTGTGGTTAAACGGGCGTGAGCCCTCCCACATCGTATCGTGTGCCCTATTGCACACATATAACGGGCGCCCCGGTCGGAGCACCCGTCATTACCTAAAGAAATCGCTACTCAGCGATGGTGACGCCCATGGAGCGGGCGGTACCGGCGATGATCTTCTTGGCGGCATCAATGTCGTTGGCATTGAGGTCCGGCATCTTGATCTCGGCGATCTTGGTGAGCTGCTCCTGGGAGAGCTGACCAACCTTGTCGGCCTGGGGCTTAGCGGAACCAGACTTAAGGTTCAGCTCCTTCTTGATGAGGTGAGCCGCCGGCGGGGTCTTGGTGATGAAGGAGAAGGACTTATCCTCGTAGACAGAGATCTCAACGGGGATGATGTCGCCCTTCTTGTCCTGCGTCTCGGCGTTAAAGGCCTGGCAGAACTGCATGATGTTCACGCCAGCAGCGCCCAGGGCGGGACCGACGGGAGGAGCGGGGTTAGCTGCTCCAGCAGGAATCTGGAGCTTAATGACGTTGGCAACCTTCTTCTCAGCCATGGTCATTCCTTTCGAATCACGAGTGTGAAGTACTTGCTATATCGTAAGCACGCACGTGTTAGAAGCACTCCTGAGATGAGCAGTCACAGAAGAAGCACGCTCGCGCGAACGGACGAAAACTTAAGCGATGACAGCGACCTGGTTAAAGTCGAGCTCGACCGGCGTCTCGCGGCCAAAGATCATCAGCGTGACCTTGAGCTTGCCAGCCTCGGTGTTAACCTCGGAGACCTTGCCATCAAAGTCGGTAAGCGGGCCATCGGTGACGCGGACGGACGTGCCGACCTCAATATCAACCGAGGTGCGCTTGGGCGAATCGCCCTTACCGGGACGACGAGTCATCTTGTTGTACTCGTCGCGAGAAAGCGGAGCGGGCTTGCCGTTGCCGCCCAGGAAACCGGTGACGCCAGGCGTGTTACGAACGCACGTCCAAGCATCGTCATCCATCTCCATGCGGACCAGGACATAACCCGGGAAAATCTTGGAATCCTTGGTCTCACGCTTGCCACCCTCTTTAATCTCGGTGACGCGCTCCATAGGAATCTCGATATCAAAGATACGGTCCTGCATGCCCATAGTCTCGATGCGATGCTCGAGATCGGACTTAACACGGTTCTCGTATCCAGAGTAAGTGTGAACGACGTACCAACGCTTAGACATGGTTTAGCCCCTCAATCCAGAGAACAGAGCAAGAGCCTCGCCAAAGCCAGCATCGAGCAGAGCGATGACGACGCCGACGACGATCAGAGAAGCGCAAACGACGACCGAGTAGTTCACGAGCTCCTTCTTATCGGGCCACGTGACACGCTTCATCTCGGACTTGACCGAAGCGAAATACTTCTTGGTGCGGGCGAAGAAACCAGGCTTCTCGTTCTTCTTGGACTTCGCAGCCTTCTCGTTCTTCTTGGCAACGGCCTTCTTGGCCTCAACCTTGGAGTTGGCGGCAGCGTTGTTGGCAGGTGCCGGCTGCTGAGCCTTCTTCTTGTTCTTCTTGTTGGCCATTTGGGTTACCTCCGCGCAATGCGCTTATACATGAGTAAACCGTAAGCCCCCAATTGGGAGCTTACGGAATAATGACTGGCACGCCAGGAAGGACTCGAACCCTCAACACTCGGTTTTGGAGACCGATGCTCTACCAATTGAACTACTGGCGTATGTGACTAGAGACTAGCGAGTCTCTTTGTGCAGCGTGTGGTGACGGCACCAGGGGCAATACTTCTTGATCTCCATACGATCAGGCATGGTCGACTTGTTCTTGGTGGTCGTATAGTTGCGGCGCTTGCACTCAGTGCACGCAAGAGTAACTAGAGTACGCATGTATCCTGAACCTTTCATTTCCGCCCCGTACGGGCACGAGTTGTTACTTTATCAGCTCCACGTAAGTGCTGTCAATGAAAACCTCGAGTCAATTGGTTCTCGGTGGATCCATTCATATTTGGAACACATCAATGAAGCCATCGAGAGCTAATCGACGGTGCATCCAGGACCATTATCAATCCTCTCGACACCAGCAACGGCTCAATATCCATCGCAGAAAAGAACCCGGCACCCATATAAGTGCCGGGTTCTCTAAGTCAGCTATATCAAAGAGCTAATTTACTCAATGATCGTGGAGACGATGCCCGAACCGACGGTGTGGCCACCCTCGCGGATAGCGAAGCGCAGGCCCTCCTCCATGGCGATCGGGTGGATGAGGTCGCCCTCGATGGTGATGTGGTCACCAGGCATAGCCATCTCGGTGCCCTCGGGGAGCTTGACCGTACCGGTAACGTCGGTGGTACGGAAGTAGAACTGAGGACGATAACCATCGAAGAACGGGGTGTGACGGCCGCCCTCCTCCTTGGTCAGAACGTAGATCTCGCCGGTGAACTTGGTGTGCGGGGTAACCGAACCGGGCTTGCAGAGAACCTGGCCGCGCTCGATGTCCTCGCGCTTGATGCCGCGGAGCAGCAGACCGACGTTGTCGCCAGCCTCGCAGAAGTCCATGGACTTACGGAACATCTCGATACCGGTAACAACGGTGTTCTGGGTATCCTTGATGCCGACGATCTCGACGGGCTCGTTGAGCTTGAGCTCACCGCGCTCGACACGGCCGGTAGCAACGGTACCACGGCCGGAGATGGTCATAACGTCCTCAACGGCCATCAGGAACGGGAGGTCGTTGTTACGAGCAGGCGTCGGGATGTACTCGTCGACAGCGTTCATGAGCTCGCGAATGGCGTCCATCCACTTGGCGTCGCCCTCGAGAGCGCCCAGAGCGGAACCACGGATGACGGGGATGTCGTCGCCGGGGAAATCGTACTCGGAGAGAAGCTCACGGGTCTCCATCTCGACGAGGTCGATGAGCTCGTCATCGTCAACCATGTCGCACTTGTTCAGGAAGACGACGATGTAGGGAACGCCGACCTGACGGGCGAGCAGGATGTGCTCGCGAGTCTGAGCCATGGGGCCGTCGGTAGCGGCGATGACCAGGATAGCGCCGTCCATCTGAGCAGCACCGGAAATCATGTTCTTGACGTAGTCAGCGTGGCCCGGGCAGTCAACGTGAGCGTAGTGACGGGCAGCAGTCTCGTACTCGACGTGGGAGACGGAGATCGTAATGCCGCGCTCGCGCTCCTCGGGAGCCTTGTCGATGTTCTCGAACGCAGTGAAGTCAGCCTTGCAGCCCTCGGTCTCGGAGAGAACCTTGGTGATGGCAGCGGTCAGCGTGGTCTTGCCGTGGTCGACGTGACCAATGGTGCCGATGTTAACATGCGGCTTAGTGCGCTCAAACTTCTCTTTGGCCATAAAGCCCTCCTCTAAACAGGTCGTCCCCGGACGGGACTTTGCCTTTATACCATAGTGGCCTCTCAACATACTATTGAGAAGCCACCGTGTTACCTATGGTAGCGGTGACTGGATTCGAACCAGTGACGCCACGGGTATGAACCGTGTGCTCTAACCAACTGAGCTACACCGCCGGATGGAGCCTGCAACCAGACTTGAACTGGTGACCTCTTCGTTACCAACGAAGTGCTCTACCGACTGAGCTATACAGGCACTTGACGGGTGGGAGCTATAGGATTCGAACCTATGTAGGCAGAGCCAACGGGTTTACAGCCCGTCCCCATTAACCACTCGGGCAAACTCCCAATCGTTCAAGTATCCGCAGGTTCTTTGGTCTTTTGGACCGCCGCCCCCGCGAACGAAAAAGATAATACGATGCAACCTTGGGGGCTGTCAACGAAAACCTCTAGATACACGGTTCCGGGCGTATCTATATAGCCGTGACCTGCGGTTTTGTTGAGTTTGGATGTGAAGGACAGTGGTTTTGGATACAGAGGTGACATTTCCCAAGGTAACACTTTGGCGTAGTGGAGTACACCTTCAGGATCGAACTTCGATAACAGCCTATTTGCACCTATATATAGGTCGAGATCGGGATTCCGCGGCAGATTCGAGCGTGGATTATCTCCCGTTTGAAATCGAGCGTGGATAATCTCCCACTTTTGGCGTGTCTCCAAGGCCAAAGTGGCAGATTTTCCGCGCTCGTTCGTCCGATAATCCACGCCCAAGGTGAACGGCTGGGTTCGCTCCCGCCTTTGTCTCGATCTGTAACATTTAGAGAACATTTTCTCCCCTATCTGTTACAGATTGAGATACCACGCAGCGACCCCGGCTTACGTCTCATTCTGTAACAGTAAGAACGGTTTTCAGCCTCTTCGTGTTACAGATCGAGATGTTATCGGCCGTCCCTTGGCAATGTCTCGATCTGTAACTATAAGGAGGGTTTTCAGCCCGCCCGTGTTATAGATCGAGACAAACCTGAAGCTTGGTGGGAGTCAAACCCGCTGACATGTCAACATAAATAGAAACGGGCCCTGTCCCAATTGGAGACAG
>NZ_QSFR01000001.1:128924-168384 GCF_003467925.1 Collinsella sp. AM43-1
GTCCCAATTGGAGACAGGGCCCGAAACTCTCATGGAGCCAGTGACAGGAATCGAACCTGCAACCCACTGATTACAAATCAGTTGCGCTACCGTTGCGCCACACTGGCACACTTGGCGCTTTCGCGCGAAGCCAATTAAGAATAAAGGAATTGCTGACGAGGCGCAACAGACCCTTCGACCAACCACATCTCAAAACTATTCGTTTTGGCGACGGCAACGGGCTGGCCAATTGGGAAACGGGTCTCTATAGATACTCCCCTACCTCCCGCGAAGGGCCTTGAGCTTGGCCAGGGCATCGGGGCTCAGGCGACTGCCCAGAGTCATCTTGATCTGCGGAGCTTCCTCTGCCTCGTGAACATCGTTATCTATCTGCTTGATCTCGTCCACCAGCATGCGACTCGAGATGCGCGTAACGCCCTTACCCATGACGACGGCCTGGATCGTGCCGTCGCTCGACACCACGGAGCACGCGCGGCCTTCCTCGCGTGCCTCGATACAGAGCTTCTGCACCACGGTATCGGCAGAGACGCCCGTCGGCGAAAACTCGATGCGCACGCCGCGGGCCGGCAGGTTGGGGCGCTCGTTGGAGATATTGCCCGCGCCGTCGAACACGATTACGGCCTCGTAGCGGCCCTGGGCAAAGGCGGCGACGTCGTTGATGAGCGCAGTACGAGCCATGTCGTAGACATCGCTGGAATACGGATCATCGGAATGGTCGTAAACGAGCTTTTCGTAGCGCGGCGTGCAGTGGATCACGTTGTAGCCGTCGACCACCAGCAGCTCGGGCTTATTGGAGTGCACCGTCGAGACCGGATCGGCGATGGCCTGCGCAAACGCATTGCCGCCCACGCCATAGGTCGCGGCCGAAACAATCGGCTTGGCCGAGCCTTCGCCAAAGCGCTTGGCCTTGGACTTGGCGCGGTTCTTCTTGGACATGCGCTACTCCTCCCCCATGAGCTCGCCGGCATTGCGGCGCAGCCACTCAAAGCACAGCGCGGTAGTCGCCTGTGCCACGTTGAGGCTCTCGGTCATGCCGCGCTGGGGAAGCTTGGTCAAAAAGTCACATTTCTCGAGCACCAGACGCGAGATGCCGTCGCCCTCGGAACCCATGACGAGCGCAACGCGGCCCTCGAAGGGGGCGTCCCAGCAACTGCCTTCGGCGTGCTCGGAAGCGCCGCCCACCCAAAAGCCAGCGGCTTTGAGGTCATCGAGAGCACGGGCGATATTGGGCACCTGCGCAATAGGCAGATGCATGACGGCACCGGCAGAGGTCTTGTAGCTGCCCACGGTCACGCCGGCGGCACGCTTGTTGGCGATGATGACGCCCGCCGCGCCCACGACCTCGGCGGAGCGCACGATCGCACCAAAGTTGCCGTCGTCGGTCACATGGTCGAGCACGATGACGAGCGCCGGTCCGTCACCCGCGCGGTCGAGAATATCGGCAACATCGGCATAGGGGAAATTTCCCACCTCGAGCGCAATGCCCTGGTGAGCGCCATGGCTCGACAGCGCATCGAGCTGCGCGCGCGGCACATACTTAATGCGGACGTCCGCGGCGTTGAGGTCGTCGACCAGACGAGACAGAGCGGCATCGCGCTCCCCGCCCTCGGCAATGAGCGCGCACTTGACGGGAAAACCGGTGCGCAGCGCCTCGGCGGCAGCACGACGACCTTCGATAAACTCGCCCTTGGGAACCTGGACGTTATCGCGGCTACGCTCGCGCTGGCCCTTGGGAGCGGCAGCGCGGTCGTTGCGGCGAATCGGACGCGAGCCAGAAGCAGCCTGCTTGCCCCCACGCGATGCACGCTTGCGATTGTCGGCCATATAACGGCCTCCTTAAATAGATAACGAACAAGAATCGACCGTCCGAGCCACGGCACCTTGCCTTTCAATCGTCGGGCATGACCACCAGGTCTATGCCCTCCTCTTTCAAGGCAATCTGCCGCACCTCGAACGGTCGACAAATACTAGAGACTCTTAATACGGGTGCCAGCGGCAGTATCCTCGATCGTCAGCCCGAGGTCCTTGAGCTGGTCGCGGATGGCGTCGGCCAGATCCCAGTTCTTGGCGGCGCGGGCCTCGGCGCGGGCCTCGAGAATCTTGGCAGCGGCCTCGTCCACGTCGTCACCCGTGTAGGCGACTAGGCCGGCGGCAACGCCCAGCAGGCCCAGCGGCAGCTCGACCTTGGGCTCGGGAAGCTCAACGCCAAATGTGTCGAGCAGCTCGACCAGCGTATCGGCGGCGGCAAGCGCGGCGGCCTTGTCGGCAGCGTCGCCCGCCTGCTCCAGGTACTGGTTGCACTCGGTCACAAAGCCAAAGACGGCGCCCATGGCGCCGGCGGTGTTAAAGTCGTCGTCCATGCACTCCTTAAAGGTGGCACGGGTCTCGGCGGCCTTGGAGGCAAACGCCTCGGATGCTGCCTCATCGGCGTCGGCCGTCGCATGGTTCGCGGCCCAGCGCAGGTTCTCGACCGTACCGGCGATACGCGTGAGCGAGTTCTCGGCACCCTCCAGGCGCTCCCAAGAAAAGTCGAGCGGCGAGCGATAGCTCGTCTGCAGCATCAGCAGGCGCAGGGCGGCAGCGGAGTGCTGCTCGAGCACCTCGGCCAGCGTAAAGAAGTTGCCGAGCGACTTGGACATCTTCTCGCCGTCTACCAGCAGCATGCCCGTGTGCATCCAGGTGTTGGAGAAGCCCTGGTGCCAGGCGCAGGTGGCCTGGGCGCACTCGTTCTCGTGATGCGGGAAGGCAAGATCGGAGCCGCCGCCGTGGATGTCGATCGGGGTGCCCAGGTAGCGGTGCACCATGGCGGCGCACTCGGTGTGCCAGCCGGGACGGCCCTCGCCCCAGGGGCTCGGCCAGCTGGGCTCGCCGGGCTTGGCGGCCTTCCACAGGGCAAAGTCGAGCGGGTCGTTCTTGTCCTCGTTCTCCTCGATGCGCGCGCCAACCATAAGGTCGTCGATGTTGCGGCCCGAGACCTGACCATAGTTGGGATCGCTGCGCACGGCAAAGTACACATCGCCGTTATCGGCTGCGTAAGCGTGGCCCTGCTCGATAAGCGTCTTGATCATGGCGATCATGGGGCCGATCTCCTTGGTGGCGCGGGGGCGCACATCGGGATCGAGCACGTTGGCGGCGCGCATGACGCCGATGAACTTGTCGGAGAACTCCGTCGCGACCTCGGCAGCCGTACGGCCCTGCTCGTTGGCGCGCTTGATGATCTTGTCATCGACATCGGTGAGGTTCTGGGCGAACGTGACCTCGTAGCCGCTCGCGATGAGCCAGCGACGAATCACGTCAAAGCTGATGAACGTGCGGGCATTGCCGATGTGGATGTTGTCGTAGACCGTGGGGCCGCACACGTACATGCTGACCTTGCCGGACTCGATGGGCTGGAACTCTTCCTTTTTATGGGTAGCGCTATTGTAGATACGCATTCGTTACTCCTTAACGGTTTTCTGTAGCAGGCAGACGGCCCAGGCACCGATTCCCTCGCCCTGGCCTTCCCAACCGAGCTTTTCGGTCGTAGTGGCGGCGACGCCCACGTTTTCGACGTCAACGCCCAAGGCATGGGCAAGGTTGGCGCGCATGGCATCGCGGTGCGGGGTGATCTTGGGCTGCTGACAGGCAATGGTGCAATCGGCATCGACAAACTCAAAGCCCAACTCGCGCGCATAGTCCATCACGCGAGCGAGCAGCACCATCGAATCGGCACCCTCGTAGGCGGAATCGGTGTCGGGGAATAGCTTGCCGATGTCTCCCCCGCGGCAGGCGCCCAGAATGGCGTCGGCCAAGGCGTGCGCAAGCACATCGGCATCCGAGTGGCCCAGCAGGCCGCGCTCGTAGGGAATGTCGACCCCGCCGATGATACATCGACGCCCCTCCACCAAACGGTGGACGTCGTAGCCGTGGCCAATGCGCAGGTTACTGAACATGGGGAAGGTCCTCTCCCTCGGCCATACGGCCAAGCAGAATCGCGGTTACGGGGCGCAGGTCCTCGGGCACCGTCACCTTAAGGTTATCGCGCGGGCTCTGGACGCAGCGGACGCGCCCACCCATGCGCTCGACCAGTGACGAATCGTCGGTACCGATAAAGCCCTCGGCAATGGCTGCAGCGTGGGCGCGCTTCATAGCATCGACGCTAAAGATCTGCGGCGTCTGCGCGGCCCAATAGAGCTCGCGCGGCGGCGTCTCGACGATATTGTCGCCGTCGACGATCTTGAGCGTGTCGATCGCGGGCTGGCCGCACACGACGCCGTCGAGCGAGCGGTCACCCACAAGCACGTCGATCGCGTGATCGATGGCCTCGGTCGTGATGAGCGGACGGGCGCCGTCGTGGATGGCGACATATTCGAAACCCGCCGGTACCGCATGCACGCCGGCACGGGTGGAGTCCTGGCGGGTATCGCCGGCATCGGCAAAGCTGATGGGCGTGCTATACGAATACGGGCTGATGGCCAGGCGGCGCATCTCGACACGACGCTCGGCAGGACACACCACCACGATGTGACCGACCTTGTCGCTACGATCGAACGCACGGATAGACCAGCTCATGAGCGGACGGCCCGCCACGTTAACGAGCTGCTTGCCGCCGGGATTTCCAAAGCGCTGGCCGCTGCCGCCGGCAACGACCACGGCGCATACGGGAGCCATTATGCGTTCCCCTGTTTGGTGCCCTTCATGCGGTACAGGGAGTCCGCAAGAATGGCAGGGTTGTTAACGCCAAAGTCGCCCAGGCGCTCCGGATCCTCGCTGATGTCGTCCATGAGCTCCTGCAGCGATCCATACTCGTCGACGATTTTCTCGGCCACGCCGTCGCGCACGACGGACACGCGCGAAAGCGTGCGCAGGCCCAGCGGTGTCATGACGGAGTCCTCGTCCAGGTCGTCGTAACCCAGAACCGCCGCCACATGCTGTGGGTCGGACAGGTCCTTAGGTGTCATACGGCTTAGGTTGGCGCGAATCTTCTCGGCATTAGCCTCGGAAGAATCACTTGCGTAGTCGCGGATCATCAGGTCATACTCGGTATCCATGCTGGAGCCCGCGAGCTGCTCGAGCTGCATCTGCACGAGCTTGCCCTGGTTGCCCAACTTGACGATGCAATCCTTAAGCTCGGTCTTTGCCTGCTGCATGATCTCGAAGCTCGAGAAAATACCGGTAATGTCGGCGAGCGTAACGTAGTCGTCGAGCTCGAGGGCCGTCAGGCGCAGCAGGGAGCGGTCGAGCGACTGACGGGTAGTCTGGAGCGTGGCGACGAGCTGGTTGACCGAGCTCATGATGGTGGTGACGGGCTGGATCTCGTAGCTCTTGCCGTGAACGTACACGTTGACGACGGCACGACGGGCCGAGACCGAGATCACAATGGCATCGGTGAGCACCGACATGCGAGCGGCGGTGCGATGACGCATGCCCGTCTCGCTCGTGGCAAGCGAGGGATCGGGATTGAGATGGAAGTTGGCGCGCAGGATCTGGGTGAGGTCGCCGTCGATGACGATGGCGCCGTCCATCTTGGAGAGCTCGAACAGACGGTTCGAGGTGAACGAAATGTTGAGCGGGAAGCCGTCGTTACCGGCAGCGAGCACGTTTTCGGTGTCGCCAACGCAGATAAGGGCGCCCAGGTGACCGGCGATGATCATGTCGAGGGCAGTGCGGATCGGCTGACCAGGTGCCGTCAGACGGATGGCCTGTTCCATACGCTTTTGCAGCTCGTTCTTATCCAAGGCATCGCTCCCATCGTATACGCTCCATAAACGCTAAATAGTTTCTCACGGTTTGTCCCCGCGGCGCTCGCGAAATCCGATGCTTACAGAATGAGCGAACACCGCTAAGATAGCTAATTTGGGACGGGCTCTTTTGACTACCCACTCAACCATGTGCCAAGGTTAGTCTTTATGTTGCTCCCCCAAGAGGTACACGCGGGCCCGCCCGCAGAGAGGGAGCCAGACTATGGGACTCGCAGAGCTCGTGCTGCTCGCCGTTGGCCTTTCGATGGACGCCTTTGCCGTATCCATCTGCAAGGGCCTTGGCATGAAGAAGATCAACCTTAAGGTCACCGTAGTGCTCGGCCTGTTCTTTGGCAGCTTCCAGGCCGGCATGCCCGTGATCGGATGGGCGCTTGGCAGCCAGTTTATGGGCATCATCGGCCCCATCGACCACTGGATCGCCTTTATCCTGCTCGCCTTCATTGGCGGCAAAATGCTGTGGGAGGCCTCTACCGAGGACGAGGATGAAGGCGACGGCAAGGATGCCGAAAAGATTGACCTGGGCGAGTACCTGATCCTCGCCATCGCCACCTCAATCGACGCCCTAGCCGTAGGCATCTCATTTGCCGCGCTCTCGGTCGACATCATGCCCGCCGTGTCGCTCATCGGCATCACGACCTTTATCTTCTCCGTCGCCGGCGTAGCGATCGGCCACACCTTTGGCGCGCGCTACGAAAAGCCTGCCACCATCGTGGGTGGCGTCGTGCTCATCTTCATCGGGCTTAAGATCTTGCTTGAGCATCTGGGGATTCTCGCGATATAAAAAACGCCTCTCATAAGCTCAACGTCAATGTAGAGGTCTCATGCAGAGTTTTGCATAATGCCTTTTCGTGCAGACTTTTGCATGTCATACTGATATGCAAAAGTCTGCACGTTAGGAGATCACCATGGATACCCTTCCCATCACCACACCGCGGCAAGCTGGCATCTATGTGCGTCAGGCACGCGAGGCTCAGGGTCTCACCCGTGCCGCCCTCGCTAAAAAAGCCGGTGTTTCGGAGCGCCTGCTCGCATCGCTCGAGCTAGGAGACGCCACTGGCATTCGACTCGACAAGCTGCTGACGATTTTCAATGCTCTTGGACTAGCACTCGCCGCTCAAGGGGATATCGGCGAAGCAAAAAATGAGCGACCAGTCGACGCTCCGCATGCCAATCCGCTGCCTCGCAGCATCCCCAGGCGCCATCACACTCAACGTCCCCATCATCGCAACAGTCGTAGTACCGCCATTCCGGCTCTTGCAGATGCCCCCTTTACATCCGCACTTTACGACGAGATATTCGCCGATTTCGTCATGTCCAATCTCGGAGTCTCGATTGCCGCAAACGCATCTAACCAAACCAAGCCCGAAGGGAAATAGCCAATGGCCAGAACATCACTTCGGACCATTATTTGCGGCGTACCTGCGGGAACGCTCACGCAAGATGAGAACGGTCTTATCAGCTTTACCTACGATCATGACTATGACGGGCCAGCCCTATCGACCAACATACCCGTATCGAATCGCACATACGGACAACAGGTCATGAATCCGTACCTGTTTGGCCTTCTACCCGACAGCGAGGACCAGCGAAAAGCGATTGCCGCCGAATTCGACGTTAGGCCCAACAATCCCGTTGCGTTGCTCAGCCATATCGGACTCGACTGTCCGGGCGGAGTGCAGTTTTATGCCGAAGAAGATGCCGACGCCGTCCTGCATCGCGCTGGCGATTACCGCCCTATAGACGACCACGAAATTGCTCTCCGCCTCAAGTCGATCAGAGATGACCGCGATGCATCGTGGATGGGTCTAGATGAAAGTTGGTCACTTGGAGGCAACCAGGGCAAGTTCGCGCTCGCGTTCATTAACGGCCGCTGGTGCGAATGCATGGGCTCCTCGCCCACGACGCATATTTTCAAAAATGGCGTTAACGGATTTAAACTCGAGGCTCTCAATGAGTTTGTCTGCATGAAAAGCGCCCAGCGAGCCGGTATCGCAACGGCAAACGTCGAATATCGTATGTTTGAGGACGAACCTACCCTCATTGTTGAGCGCTATGACCGCGTGAAAGTCGAAGACGGAACGATCAGGCGCCTACATCAAGAAGACCTCTGTCAGGCACTTGGGGTGATGCCCGCCCAAAAGTACACGGCAGACGGCGGCCCGACCACACGCGACATTCAAGAGCTCCTCGTAACTACGAGCCACCATCAACTTAACCTGCATCTGTTTACGCAGATACTGTTCTTCAACGCCATTATCGGCGCACCGGATGCGCATGCGAAAAACTATTCCCTGCTCCTTGGAAACGACGGCGCAGCCATGATGGCTCGAATGTACGATGTCGCTTCGGGCTTGGCGTATGAGAGCATGCGACGTCGGGCACGCCTTGCTATGAGCGTTGGCGGCGAAAATCGTGTGGGGCGCATCGGTCCAGGTGCTATCCGCCGATACCACGGTATGGGCGACCCCGCGCTGGAGACGGCGCTCACCGATGCCGGGCTATCCGAGAAGTTTTGCTTTGCGACCATGATGGACCTCGCCTACGAGGTACCCATTTGCATGGAAGAGGTCATGGACGAATACGCCGACCTGCCCGGCATGGCGGACCTGCGCGATCATATGCTCGGCCCCGTCCGCGAAAACTGCCAGCGAACCCTCGACCTCATCAGGGCGGATATGGGCTAGACGCCAATCAATTTCCCATTTCTTAAAAGAAGAGAGGGGACACCTGTCGCAAAAGACCGGGTACCCCCTCTCGTAATGTCATTTGCAATCCGCTAGCACGTGGCTCGGACTGCTGCTAGCGCAACCTTTACGCAGCGAGACGCTTGAGGACGTCGATGAGCAGCTCGTAGAAGCGCTCGGCAGAAGCGAGTTCCATGCTCTCGTCCGGGGTGTGGACATCGGAGAGCGTCGGGCCCACGGCGATGGCGTCCAGGCCGTGCAGGGCCTCGGCAAACAGGCCGCACTCAAGGCCGGCGTGAATGGACTCGATGCGCAGCTCGGAGCCAAAGAGCTCGCGATAGCTCTCGACAAAGACGTCGCGGACCGGCGAATGCTCGGCATAGCTCCAGCCGGGATACTCGAACTCAAACTTGGCGTCGAAGCCCAAGACATCGGCCAACGTCTGCAGGCGGTCCTTGAACTCGTTCTGTAGCGAGGTGATCGAGGAGCGCGGGGACAGCATGATCTTGACCTGGTCGTCAGAGGTGGCGACCACGCCGATGTTGGAGGAAACCTCGACGGAGCCGTCGGTGGCGACGTTGCGGCGAATCACGCCGTTAGGGGCAAGACGCAGAGCGCGGATGAGGGCAAGCGCGGACTTCTGGTCCATGGCCTCGACCTCGGCGTCGTCGGCAATCTCGACGGTGCAGGTAAAGCCGGGGTCGAAGACCTCGAGCTCGGCAGTGACGTCGGCAATGATATCCTTTGCGATCTGGGCCGCGGCCTCGGCGGCAGCGTGGTCGGCGTAAACCAGCTCGGCCTTGCACTCACGGTTGATGGCGTTGTCCTTAGTGCCGCCGTTGAAGCTGACGATGGCGGGCTCGCCGGCGACCATCAGGCGGTCGATGATGCGGGCCATGATGAGGTTGCCGTTGCCGCGCTCCAGGTGGATATCGCTGCCGGAGTGACCGCCCAGAAGGCCGGAGATGTCGAGCGTGAGGGTGCTACCGGTCTTGTGCTCGCGCGCGATCGGGCAGGTGTAGGTAACGACGACGCCGCCGGCGCAGCTGACGGTGGCAACGCCCTCTTCCTCGGAGTCAAGGTTAATCATGGTGCGGGCGCTAATCTGGGACTTGTCGAGCGTCTCGGCGCCGACCAGGCCAGTCTCCTCGTCGGTGGTGAACACACACTCGAGAGCCGGATGGGCAATCGAATCATCGTTGAGCACGGTAAGCATAAGCGCGACGGCGATACCGTTGTCGGCGCCCAGAGTGGTGCCGTTAGCGGTGAGGACGCCGTCCTTGACGACCAGGTCGATACCGTCGGTCGTAAAGTCGTGCTCAACGGAACCCAACTTGTCGCACACCATATCGATGTGGCCCTGCAGCATCACGGTCGGGGCATTCTCGGCACCGGCAGATGCGGGCTTGCGAATGATGACGTTGTAGACCTCGTCCTGATACACATCGAAGCCGCGCTCCTTGGCAAACGCAACCAGGAAATCGCTGATGCCCTTCTCGTTGCCAGACCCACGGGGGATTGCGCTGACCTCCTCAAAGAAATGGAACAGCTGGGCGGGCTCGTAGCCGGTAATCTTGTAGTCCATGGTGCCTCCTTGGCGCAACTGGTTAGACAGTAAGACATGCGTCTTGTATATTCCCAGACTTTGCGTGCATAAACCAGTCGAAAACGCCGAGCGCCCTTGCATCATCGGCTAACGGCGGGGAAACGCCACTTTATTAAGATAAAGCAGGCTAGACGGGCCGTGCCGAAGGGGCGTTGGACCCTTCAACCAACCTCAACGCCTGTTGAACATTAATGCATACACCATTGGTATGTTTAATAAGATTCTTGTCCTCCGTCACAACGTAATCGGCATCAATGCGATTGGCGACGCCCAGCATCAGGTCGTCCTCAAAGTCATTGTGGTGGTACTTGAACACAAAGGAGTCGAAGACCTCGTCTGCACCGACCGGGGCGATGAGGGCTAGCTCGCGCATCTGTCGAACGCATGCCCAGGCCGTTTCGTCTGCCGCCGCAATGGCGTTATCGCTCAGTGAGCCAGTCTTTCTTCGGCACTCCTGCTTGATTGCCGCCGAGACAAGATATGAAACGTCTTTGACCGAAAGCGACGAGGCAAACAGGGCAATCCGCTCCGAGGCGTCGGCAATCTCGATCAGATGGACGACATTTGCCGTACGGTCGGACCTGCCAGAAAAATAATCCATCCATACGTTGGTATCGATTAACAGCTTGAGGACGCCTTCTGTGCTCATAGTTCCACCCACTCGGGATAGCGCTCCGCCATGGCCTCCTCATAGAGGTCGTCATAGTCTCCCGAGAACTCAGGGATGGGGATGCCGTATTTGAGGCACGAATCGCGAACGATATGGCTGCCTTGCGCGGCCCTTGACTCCATGCGCTGGGGCTCCACTCCGTCAGAAACCGGAGCCGCCGCGTCTCCCTTCGAGGGCATGCGTCCGTTAACGACCAGATACTCCCAAAGTGTCCGAACGGCTTGTGACGGCGTCATGCCAATATGAGTCAGGACGGCGTCTCCCGCCTCTTTGAGCTGGCGATCTATACGCACGTTCATCTGAACTGGCCGCGTGTCGAGTATTGACGTAGGCATATCAGCTCCTTTGCTATACTAAATCTCGATTTTAGTATAGCACGGCAGATTGAAGCGCATTTCAATAGAAATGAGGGCGCTTCCTTATCGGAAACGCCCCCGTTATACAAGGTATGTTTAATCCCTACAGCGCACCAGAGCCGGCTTGCATCATGCCGCCGGGGCCCGAGCTCACACCACTGCTCACGGGCGCGGCGTTGCCGGTGTGCGGTGCCGCCGGGGTGGTATCGCCACCGAGCGTACCTGCCGGACGCGGTGCTGGGATCTCGCCCGTGCCGTGGCTAAAGACAAACTTGCCATCGGCCACGTCGCACAGGACGGTATCGCCCTCGCCCCACTCGCCGGCCAGCAGCTCCTCGGACAGCGGATCCTCGATGAGCTTTTGGATGGCACGACGCAGAGGACGCGCGCCATTGGTGAGGTCGGTACCCTCGGCCACGATCTTGTCATAGGCCGCATCGGTGAGCTTGACGTTCATGCCGTTGGCAATCAAACGCTGACGCAGATCGTCCACCAGCAGGTGCGCAATCTTAGTCAGGTTCTCGCCCGAGAGCTTCTGGAACACCACAATATCGTCGATACGGTTAAGCAGCTCGGGGCGGAACAGGCGCTTGAGCTCGCCCATCGCACGGCCGCGGATCTCACTCGAGGTGAGACCCTGCTCGCCGGTGGTGCCAAAGCCGACGCTCGCATCCTGCGCGATCTCGCGGGCGCCCACGTTGGACGTCATGATGATCACGGTGTTGCGGAAGTCGACCGTCTTGCCCTGACTATCGGTCAGGCGGCCCTCCTCCAGCACCTGCAGCAAGATGTTGAAGATATCGGGGTGCGCCTTCTCGATCTCGTCGAACAGCACGACCGAGTACGGATGACGGCGAACGGCCTTGGTGAGCTGGCCGCCCTCGTCGTGGCCCACATAGCCCGGAGGGCTACCGATGAGCTTGGAGACCTCGAACTCACTGCCAAACTCCGACATATCGAAGCTGATAAGCGCGTCCTTGCTGCCAAAGAGATACTCGGCGAGCGTCTTGGCGAGCTCGGTCTTGCCCGTGCCGGTGGGGCCCAGGAAGATAAAGCTGCCGCCGGGGCGACGCGGGTCCTTAAGCGGCGAGCGGCTGCGGCGCACGGCCTTGGCAACGGCCTCGACAGCCTCGTCCTGGCCGATGATGCGGGTCTTGAGCACGCTTTCGGTCTGCAGCAGGCGACGGCTCTCGCTCTCGGTGAGCGAGGACACCGGCACGCCCGAAGTCACGGACACGATGTCGGCGATCTGACTCACGTCGATGGTGAGCGGGCTGGCGTCGAGCTCGGCGGTCCAGGCAGCCTTGGCCTCGGCGAGTTCAATCTCGGCAGCCTTCTGCTGCTCGGTGATCTCGGCGGCCTTGTTCATGTCGTCGCTCTCGGTAGCCTCCTGTGCGGCAGCCTTGAGTTCCTCGATGCGATGCTCGGCCTCGCGCACCGGCTCGGGTGCGCGATTCGCGGCGATGCGAGCGCGGGCACCGGCCTCGTCAATGAGGTCGATGGCCTTATCGGGCAGGAAGCGATCCTGAATGTAGCGGTTGGAGAGGTTCGCAGCGGCCTCGATGGCACCCTGCGTGTAACGCACGTGGTGGTGCTCCTCGTAGCGCGGCTTGAGCGCAGTCAGGATCTTGACCGTGTCCTCGACGCTCGGCTCCTCGACATCGATGGTCTGGAAGCGACGCTCGAAGGCCGGGTCCTTGGTGAGGTACTTGCGGAATTCCTCGGCCGTGGTGGCGCCGATAATCTGGAAGGCACCACGCGCGAGCACGGGCTTGAGCATGGAGCTCGCGTCGATGGATCCCTCGGCAGAACCGGCACCGATGATGGTGTGCATCTCGTCGATAAACAAGATGACGTCGTCGGCTTCGGTCGCCTCCTGGATCACGTTCTTGAGGCGCTCCTCAAACTCACCGCGATACTTGGCACCCGCGACAAGACCCGGCAGATCGAGCGTCCAGATATTCTGGTTCATAAGATTCTCGGGCACATTGCCAGCAGCAATCTGCTGCGCCAGGCCCTCGACGATGGCCGTTTTGCCCACGCCGGGATCGCCCAGGATAAGCGGGTTGTTCTTGGTGCGGCGCGAAAGGATCTCCATCATACGCTGGACTTCCTTTTCGCGGCCGATCACCGGATCGAGTTCGCCGTCGCGCGCCTTCTGCGTAAGGTTGGTCGCGAACTGCTTAAGTGTATCGGTGCCGCTCCCCTTTTGCTGGGAGGCATCCGAGCCGCTAAAGAACGGCAGACCCGTACCGGGACGACCAGCACCGGCGCCAGCGAGCGGGCGCTTCTTATCCTGGTCCTTGGCGGTGAGTTTCTCGATAGCCTTTTTGATGGAGGCGGACGACACACCCAGGCGCATGAGGATGTCCATGGCCATGCCGTTGCCCTCTTCGACGATGCCGATGAGCAAGTGCTCGGTCGAAACGTAGGTCTGGTTGTTCTCGCGTGCCACGCGGAAGGAGCGCTCCATCACGCTGATGACGAGCGGCGTAAAGGCGAGCTTGGCAGCCTCGGTCTCCTCGCTGGGCTCGGGAACCGTGGTCTGGACCTCTTTGAGGGTATCCATGATGTCATCGTAGGAGATATCGAGCGAGCGCAGTGCCTCGGCGGCAATACCCTCGTCCTCCTTAGCGAGCGCGAGCAGCAGGTGCTCGGTGCCCACCTTATTTGAGTGCAGATCGAGCGCCTCTTGCTTGGCCATGGACATGACCTTGCGCGCGCGATCGGTAAAACGGTCTAACATGCTAGTTCCTCTTAGACGAGCTAGTTTTTCAAACGCAAAGCGCCACTCGTGGCGGCGCTTTGGTCTCTTTACCCATATGGAGTATATGTTAACCGCTGGGGCCTTTTCCGCATGCAGCCATACGACAACGTCTACAAAAAAGGAATCGCCGGGTGCGGCGGGCGCTCTAGGTTAGAGGCTGTTGCCTAGCAGGCACGCTCGGCGCCCATGCTCTCGGCAACGTCATTGACGGCATCGGCAACGGGAGCGCCAGGCATACGCACAAGCTCCATATGCTGATCTTCAAAGACGGTTCCCATGGGGAAGGCGCGGCGGAAGACAAAGCGAGCAACCGGACCAGCCACCAGCAGGTTCCAGGGCAGGGCCATGATAAAGTTGCGCGGAATGTTGACGAGCCACATCATCGGCAGCGCCTGCAAATTGGCAAGCGGGCCGCCGGGCATATGGAACAGGCCTTCACACGCGCCGTAGAGCGACATGATGATGACCATGGGAACGACCATGCAGGAGCTGACGGCAAGCGTCATGGAAAGCGGTGAGCTCTTACCCGGCGTGACCAGGAATTTAAATGCGAAACCCTTGGCAAGGGGGCTGGCAACAAACCAGTCGCAGCACATGGCAAAAATGTAGGCAACGGGGAAGCCGAGCCACGCGGCGGCAATGACCTCGCCGTTGATGGCCCCATGCTGCAGGGCAACGTTGTAGATGCTCATCCAGAGCACCATGCAAAAGCACATGATAAAGGTGAACAGCAGGCTCTCTCGTTTGTTGATAGGCATAAAGGGCATGGTCCTTTCTGTGTTACGCCGCTACGCCACGCAACAAAAACGGGCGGGCAAGATGGAGCTGTTGGGACTTCATCTCGCCCGCCCGTGGTACGTGCGTCTGCGACTACTTATGTGGTGGAACTACCCTAACACGAACGGCGCGCGCTTCGTAAGCGTTGAGTTTATGGAGATGCGAGGCGCAGTTGATCCGTTGGGACGTCCCCAACGACAAATTAGCTGGTGTGGCGCCAGCGAGGGTCGGTGAGCGTACGCGCCACGCCCAGGCCAACGGGCAGAAACGCCACGATGAGCACTGCACGCACAAACCAGCCGAGCATATTGACCGTGTCGAAGGTGCACATGTAATACATCGAGCGATACAGATACAAGCCCGGCACCATAATGACAATCGACGGCACCGTGAGGGCGATGCGTGGGTAGGTGAGTTTGATTTCAGCTAAGCTCGCGAGCAGTCCCGATACCAGCGCGCCGATAAACGCTGCTGCCTCGGGAGGCATACCCACGCTCAGACCCAGGAAGGGAAACAGCGTCGGCGCATCAACGAGCGTAAGGCGCAAGGTATTAGACACGGCGCCGATGAGCCCTGCCGCCGCTGCCATCTTTACCGGACTGTTGAACATAACCGAGAAGCCAAATACTCCGACAAAGCTCATCACAATACGCAAGAGTGTAAGAGCCAACGGTGAGAGGCCGAGCGGGGCAAAATCATCCGGCGCCAGCCCCACACACTCGGCAACCATCCAGCCTACGAGGGTCGCCATCACAATAATCGACACAGCATACGAAAGACGCTCAATGCCGCTTCGCATGTCGAGCTTAGCGATGTCGAGACCTGCCGTAATGAGAGGAAAGCCGGGGATCACAAAGAGCATGGCGCCGATATAGCCTTCTTGGTGCGACATTGCCCCCGGTATGACCTGGCCAAGGCCAAGCAATGCCAGCAGATACGAGACGCAAGCGAGTGCAACGCCGATCGTCAGCGCGCTAAACTGGCCAAGGCCCTGCTTGAGAATATGGGAGCGCGCAAAGTTGCCGACACCAGCGCCCACAAATGCACAGGTCATCTCGATAGGGCCGCCGCCGAGCAAAAAGACAAAGGCGCCGCAAGCACAGGCCGCCGCAATGCCCTGTTGCCAGGAAGTGTAATCGGGTTTTGAACTCTCAACGGTCTTGAGCATCTCGTGGTACTCATGCACGGTAAACCGGCGCCCGTAAACCTCGATTTCCTTTAAGAAGCTCTCCATCATCCATATGCGATGAGTATTGACCCCCGTTGTGGGTAGGCTGACGACCTCGTTAAAGCAGTGACCATCTTCGATACAAGTACACTCAAACGACAGGAGACTTAAGTCAACGTGGATGGTGACACCGAGTACAGCGGCGACGCGATTCATGGTATCGCGTACACGCCAGGCACCCGTTCCGCTCGCGAGCATAAGCATACCGGTGCGGCAAATGATGGATGACTTATCGGTGAGCGGCGCATCGACGGCAAGCTCACCGCCTGCCGTCACGATCTGGCACCAGTCGGTTTTCATATGGAGAGCGCCGGCACGAACACCGTGGTGCAGAGGGACTCTTGAGAGCAACGAATCATGGCGCGAAGGCTGTGGGGGTTCCGTCGATTCGACCTCGTCCTCGTCGGGCCCTTCATCAACAAGGTCGAAAGCATCGAGCGACGCCGGCTCGCGACGATCGATCAGCTCCTCGTCCTCATCGTCAAAGTAATTGAACTGATCGAGCATGTCCTCTTCGATTGCACGATCGCTCGCGTCGTTCATATAGACGCTCCCTTCCTACCGACTAACCCCCATCCTAGGCAGCGACGGCTAAAGGAAACATAAAAGAGACGACTGTCATGCGAGCCATGTGCTCAATAGCCGTTGGGTAGTCGTTTAAGAACGTCCCCAATGACTATTGACGGCCAAGGCAACGCCGATGTATTGGCGACGTCAGCGAGCGGGTCGCATTTGAGACAAGGTGACGTGAAACGAAAGGGCGCTGACCTTCTGGTCGCGCCCTTGAAGTTGAACGTCAGATTGTCCAAATGCGGCCCGCGCAGCGTCGAGCCGTTACGCGGTTCGTAGAACCGCGTAACTAGTTAGTACATCTTTGCGCCGGCGGGGATGGAAGCGTCGAGCTGGATCAGATTGAGACGCTCCTCGCCCTCCTCCTCGTGGATAGCGCTGATGAGCATGCCGCAGCTGGGAATACCCATCATCTTGCGCGGAGGCAGGTTGGTGATGGCGAGCAGAGTCTTGCCGACCAGGTCCTCGGGCTCATAATAACCGTGAATGCCGGAGAGGATGGTGCGGTCGGTGCCAGTGCCGTCGTCGAGCGTAAAGTTCAGCAGCTTCTTGGACTTCTTGACGGCCTCGCACGCCTTGACCTTCACAGCGCGGAAATCGCTCTTGGAGAAGGTATCAAAGTCGACGAACTCCTCAAACAGCGGCTCGACGGCGATCTTGGAGTAATCAACCGTGGGCTTGAGCGGCTTGACGAACGGGCTCGCGGCGTTGCCGGCCTCGGCAGCCTTGGCGGCAGCGGCACCGGACTGGAAACCCTTCTCGGGCTTCATGTGCGGGAACAGTAGCACGTCGCGGATGGAAGCCTGGTTGGTGAGCAGCATGACCACGCGGTCGATACCGATGCCGATGCCGCCCGCGGGAGGCATACCGTACTCGAGGGCGCGCACGTAGTCCTCGTCGTACTCCATGGCCTCGTCGTCGCCGCCAGCCTTCTCGGCCATCTGGGCGGCAAAGCGCTCGGCCTGGTCGACCGGGTCGTTGAGCTCGGAGAACGCGTTGGCGTACTCGTGACCGGCGATAACCAGCTCAAAGCGGTGCGTCAGGCGCGGATCGTCCTCAAAGCGCTTGGCAAGCGGGCTGACCTCGATGGGGTAATCGCACACGAACGTGGGGTTGACGATGGTGTCCTCGCCCAGCTCATCGTAAATCTCGGCGATGATCTTGCCAGCAGTCCACTCGGGCTTGATCTCCAGGCCCTTCTCGCGTGCGGCGGCAGCAAGCTCCTCGACCGGCGTGTCGATGGTGACCTGCTTGCCGAGCACGTCGGAGACGATGTCGGTCATGGGACGGCTGGCCCACTCACCAGAAAGGTCGATGGTCTGGCCCTGGTACTCGATGACCTCGGGGTTGCCGATGGCCTTGTTAGCCGCCTTAATGACACCCTGGGCGAGCGCCTTCATGCCCTCGAGGTCGGAGAAGGCACGGTAGGCCTCCATCGTGGTGAACTCGGGGTTGTGGGTAAGGTCCATGCCCTCGTTACGGAAGATGCGGCCGATCTCGAACACGCGCTCAAAACCACCGACGATGCAGCGCTTGAGGTGCAGCTCGGTGGCAATACGCAGGTAGCACTCCTGATCGAGCGCGTTGAAGTGGGTAATGAACGGCTTGGCCGTGGCACCACCCTGGATGGTCTGCAGGATGGGGGTCTCGACCTCCATGTAGCCGTCGGACTCCATAAAGCGACGGAAGGTGGAGAGAATCTGCGAACGCTTACGGAAGGTCTCGCGAACGTCGTCGTTGGCGATCAGGTCGACATAGCGCTGGCGATAGCGGGTCTCCTTGTCGGAAAGACCGTGGAACTTCTCGGGCAGCGGACGAACGGCCTTGGAAAGCAGGGTCGCGCTCTTAGGGGCAACGGAAAGCTGGCCGCGCTGGGTGCGCACAACCACGCCTGTCACGCCCAAGATGTCGCCCAGGTCGAGGGACTTGAGCGTATTCCAGGCAGCCTCGTCCATGTCGTTGATGCGGCAGAACAGCTGAATCTCGGCAGTCGCATCGCGCACGACGATGAACATGATCTTGCCCTGACCGCGCTTGGCGACCACGCGGCCGGCGATCTTCACGACGTCCTCGGTGTCCTCGCCATCGGCAAGCTCGGCGTACTTAGCCTCGATATCGGCAACGTAGTCCTCAAGCTCAGAGTGCTCGGGATAGGGGTTCTGGCCCGCCTCGAACAGGGCGGCGCGCTTGGCCAGGCGGGTGGCGCGCTCGTCGTTGAGCGTCGATGCCTGATCTGCGGCGTTCTGGTTCTCTGCCATAAGTTAGCTCCTCAAACTAAAACGCTCCCCAGGATTCGGTCCCAGGGAGCGAAAACATACCTTTACGCGGGACCGTGGTCTAGCGTGCAATCTTGGCGATGGTGTAGACGCGAGTCTTGCCGGAAGGCGTAACGACCTCGACGGAGTCGCCCTCGCCGTGACCGATGATGGCGTGGCCGACCGGAGACTCGTTGGAAATCTTGTGCTCGAGCGAGTTGGTCTCGGTGGTACCGACAAGCGTGACTTCCATGACCTCACCGTTGGGATCAATCAGAGAAACGGTGGAACCGATGGAGACGGTCAGATCGCCCGTGGTGGCAGCAACCTGAGCGTTGGCGAGGATGGCCTGGATCTCGGCAATACGAGCGGCGTTCTGGGCCTGCTTGTCCTTAGCGGCATCGTACTCGGAGTTCTCCGAAAGGTCGCCGAACGCGCGGGCTTCCTTGATGTCCTCGACGATCTCCTTGGCGTAATCGCCCTCACGCCAAGCGAGCTCCTCGACGAGCTTCTGGCGGCCCTCAGCGGTCAGTACGATCTGGCTTGCGTCCATACGGATATCTCCCCAACTCTGATCAAACAATCAACTGTCAACAAAACGAAAAAGACCGGCTAGCCTGCGGGCAAGCCGGTCAGGTGCTCACCCCAAAGGGATGGGACTACTCTGCGTCCGCGTCGCTGTCCTCTGCCTGCTTCTTCTTGGCAGCAGCGAGCTTGGCCTCGAGCTCAGCGATCTCCTTGTCCTCCTCGGACTGCTCGACCACGACCTCCTCGGCCTGCTTGGTCTCGGCCTTATCGTCGCCTTCCATACCCTCGCGGATATTCTTGACGGTAGAGCCGAGGGACTTGCCGAGCTTCGGCAAGTTCTTGGGCCCGAAGATAATCAGGACAACGACGAGAATAATGATGAGCTCAGGAGCCCTCAGTCCAAACATTTAGACCTCCACAATACAGCGAGACAAGCTCGAATGAGTATACCGCGGGTATCGCGGTATCACAACAATAGCTAAAAAAAGGGACCGCAAGAAGCGGTCCCTCCTCATGCTCTGGTCGGGTTGACTGGATTTGAACCAGCGACCCCTGCGTCCCGAACGCAGTGCTCTACCAAACTGAGCCACAACCCGTTAGCTCGACTATAGTAACAAAGATTTTCGCCGCGTGCTAGAGAAAATTTTATTTCTTTGGCGCGTCGATTTGAACCGTGTTGGGAATGAGCTCCGTCGCGCAGGACCACCAGCCGTTTTGCTGGGCAGCGTCGGCAAGCCTTTCGGCCGTGGCGGCGGTGTCGCAAATGGCAAATGAGCAGGCACCCGATCCGCACACATCTACAGCAACGGTGCCGTCCTGTTTACGCAGCCAATCGAGAACCATTTGAATCTGCGGCTCCATCTGTGCGGAAATGGCACCCAGGTTGTTGTGGACGAGCGCGTAGGCCGCCTCTGCGTCTCCCGAGCGAAGGGCAGATGCGATCGCGCCGGGCTTGTCTGCAGGCACCGGAGCCTCGTCAAAACGTCGATAGGCTTCAATTGTCGAAACGCTTGCCTCGCGCGGCTTGACCAACACGCCGGGCGTTGCGGGCAGCGCGGGATACTCAGTTGCCAGCACGTCTCCCCCACCTACGTAGAACGCAGGGCTCGCGTGCAAAAAGAACGGGACGTCAGCACCAATACCCCGCGCAATGTCGTCGAGCGCGGGGTCGGTGCGATCAATTCCCCAGAGCTCCGCCAAGGCGACAATGACCGCGGCCGCATCCGTCGAGGGGCCGCCCAAGCCGGCGCACAATGGAATGCGCTTCTCAATCATCACGCAGATGTTTGCCTCGCGACCATAATGCTCGGCCATAGCAACCGCAGCCCGATACGCCGTATTCTTTTGCATGGGAAAATCTGATGCCGGAACCGTCTGGACGGTCAGCGCCTGCGCCGGCGCGACCGTCACGGAATCGGAAAGACCGACGGCTGCCATCAGGGAATCGACCCTGTGGTAGCCGCGGTCATCGCGCTCGGTATGAACCCCCAGGTAGAGGTTAATCTTTGCCGGCGCGGAAAGAGTCAGGGACCGATCGGTCACCGTTAGTGCTCCTCGAGCTGATTGCCGAGCGGGGTAAAGATATGCTCGCCGCTCTCGGGGTCGAACAGCTCGACCTGCCCGGTGAGGACATCGATATACTGGTAGGACTGACGCGACTTGCGGCCGCGACGTTCGTCAACCTCGACGATAAAGACGGCGGGGTGGACGCTCTTGATGGTGCCCATGCGCTCGACGACGCGGGTGCGGCCCATGTTGGCCTTCACCTTGACGCGATCGCCCACCATATCGGTCAGCTTCTCGTGGATGTCGTCGACGTGATTGACTTCCATCTCTTCCATGAACAGGGCCTCCAGAAGGTGCAATTCAAAAAGGGGATAATACCCCTAAGATAGACAAAACTCTAATACTATAGCACCCTGCTGCCGCCATATGCAAGTAGCTAAATAAACCCCGTCCCAAATACGTACCAGACGACAACCTCGCATGACCAGTTGTTACGCGGTTTGGTAAAACCGCGTAACCTAAAGGTTGTCCGTGTCCAAGACGATGGTGAATGGGCCGTCGTTGACCAAGTCGACTTTCATATCGGCGCCAAAGATGCCGTGCGCCACGTGTTCGACATCTTGACGAACGAGCGTCAGGAAGTACTCGTAGAGCTCGTTGGCAACATCGGGCGCGCCTGCATCGGTAAACGACGGACGGCGACCGTGGCGGCAGTCAGCGAACAGCGTGAACTGCGACACCACGAGCACCTCGCCGTCGACATCGGCAAGTGCCAGGTTGGTCTTGCCGTTCTCGTCCTCGTTGATGCGCAAGCCCCGGAGCTTGCCCCACAGCTTATCGGCCTCGGCGCGCGTGTCGCCGTGGCCCACGCCCAGCAGCACCAGATAGCCGCGCCCAATTTTGCCCACGCACTCGCCGTCGACCGTCACGCCGGCGTTGAGTACGCGCTGCACCACCGCACGCACGGCCTACTCCTCGCCCGTCAGTTTGGCGGACAGATGCTCGAGCGCATGGAAACGATGGCTGATGGCGTTCTTCTCGTCCGCCGTCAGCTCGGCCATAGTCTTGCCCGGCGTGTCGACCGGCAGGAACAGCGGGTCGTAGCCAAAGCCGTGATCGCCGCGGCCCTCGTGCGCGATAACGCCCTCGCAGGCGCCCTCGCCATAGGTGACCAAACCGTCCGTGTCGATGAGCGCGACGACGCTCATAAAGCGCGCAGTGCGGTCCTCGTCGGCCACGCCCTCCAGATTCACGAGCAGCTTGGCGTTGTTGGCGGCATCGTCGCCGTGAACGCCCGCGTAGCGCGCGCTATACACACCCGGCTCGCCGTCCAGCGCGTCGACGACCAGGCCCGAATCATCGGCAATGGCCATGAGCCCCGTCTCTTCGACGGCAGCCTGCGCCTTGATGATGGCGTTCTCCAAAAACGTCGTGCCGTTTTCCTCGGGGTCCTCAAAATCACCTAGCTGGCCGAGCGCCACAAAACGCACCTCGGGCATGACCTTGCCCAAAATGGCCTCGATCTCGGTGAGCTTATGGGCGTTGCCGGTTGCCACGACGATAGTCGCCGCCGGATCGAGGGTGTCGATGTCGATCTTCTCAAGTGCCATGAGTGGTCTCCTTGTCTCTATAGCAGTGCCGCGCCGAGGGCGACGAGGGCCCCTACCTCTCCCCTCTCAATCAACGGCAGTCTTGTGTCTAGACGTCTCCGCAGATAAAACCTACCAAAATAAACCTGTCCCTTTTTGGCAGGTTAGGCGAGGGCTTGGCGTTGAAGCTCGATGAGCTCGGCGATACCCTTGTCGCCCAGGTCGAGCAGGGCGTTGAGGCGTTTGCGGTCGAAGGGCGCCTGCTCGCCGGTGCCCTGGAGCTCGATCATCTCACCGGTGTCGGTGGCGACGAGATTCATGTCGACCTCGGCATGGCTGTCCTCGGAATAATCGAGGTCAAGCAGTGTATTGCCGTCGACAACGCCCATGGAGATGGCAGCCACCTGGCCGGTAAGCGGGATGCGCTCGATCTTGCCTGCCTCGACCCACATGGCGAGGGCGTCGTGCAGCGCCACCCAGGCGCCGGTAATGCTCGCCGTACGCGTACCGCCATCGGCCTGGATCACGTCGCAGTCGACGGTGACGGTGTACTCGCCGAGTGCTTTCATGTTGACGACGGTACGCAGGCTGCGACCAATGAGGCGCTCGATCTCCATGGAGCGGCCTTTGCGGTTGGCGTGCTCGCGCTTGCAGCGCTTGCCGGTCGATGCCGGCAGCATGGCGTACTCCGCCGTTACCCAACCGGCCTTGGCGCCCTTGCGCCAGCCCGGCACGCCCTCCTCGATGGTGGCAGCGCACAGCACGCGCGTATCACCAAACTCGGCCAGGCACGAACCGTGGGCGTGCTTCATGACGCCGCGAGTAAGCTTGATGGGGCGCAGCTCATCGGCGGCGCGGCCGTTGGCGCGGTTGACCTGCATGTACTCCATAGAAATATCCTTTCGGCAAAAGGTGAACGTGAGCCTTTGGTCGATGACCTTACATCTATTTCAGCTCATCGATATCGATATGTTCGATGCTCTTGAGCGGCTGACCAAAGATAAAGCTGCCCGCCACCGCAAACTCGGCAATGTTATCGGCCGTCGTCGCAAAGCGATGCTGCGGCTCGGCTGCGTCGCCCGCCAGCTGCTCGCGGCGCGTGAGGATATCGGTCAGCTCGCGCGTGGTCTCCTCGGCGGAGCTCACCACGCGCACTCCGGGACCCAGCGTATGGCGAATAGGCCCCACGAGCAGCGGAAAATGTGTGCAGCCGAGTACCACGGTATCGATACCGTGGTCGCGCAGCGGCTCAACCGTGGCACCCACCAGCGCACGCACGGCAGGCGTATCGAAGATGTCCTCGTTCTCAAGCCACTGTTCCTGTAGATGTGCACCCGAGGCGAGCTCGTGTTCGACAACCTCGACAAAGCTCGAGGCAGGACAACCGTATACATCGACGCCGGCATCTAGATCCTGGATGGCGCGCGTGTAGGCGCCCGAGCGAATGGTGAGGTTGGTGGCAAGCACGCCCACCCGGCGCGTGCGGGTGCTGTTGATTGCCGCGCGTGCGCCCGGTGCGATCACACCGATCACGGGAACGTCGAGCACCTGCTGGGCCAGACGCAACGCCGCGGCCGTTGCCGTGTTGCAGGCGATGACCATAATCTTGACGTCGTGCTTCGACAGCCAACGGCCCGCCTGCAACGCAAACGAGCGCACCTCATCCTCGGTGCGCGTGCCGTAGGGGCAGCGTTTGGTGTCGCCGAAGTAGTAGACGGACTCGTGCGGCAGCACCGTCGCGATGGCGCGCGCAACCGTCAGACCGCCCAAACCAGAATCGAACACGCCAATCGGGCGCGTGTCGCCTGTCGGATTCTCGATATCGGACATTACCTCACCAGTCTCTCTCGAAAAGACATGTCCAAGTGCGGCGACGCCGCGCTACGAACGCGCCGCGACCAGCAGCTCTGCCGTCGCCGCCCAACCGTCGACAATTTTGCCGCGCGTAACGAAAGCGTTCTCGCAAGCAGCCAGGAACTCGGGCGCGCCGGCGCTCGTCAGGCCATTCTCGACCAGGCAGAACGTGCCCACGTGATCGGCCATGTAGAAGTCGGACTCGGAATCGCCGAGCGCGAGCGTCTCCTCGCGCTCGATCCCCAGGTGCTCGCAGAAGCGCGCGATGGCAACGCCCTTGTTGAGGCCGGCGGGATTGATGTTAAACGCGCGACCGTCCTCGACGCGATCGAGCTCGAGCGTCGTCGGCTTGGACAGATGCGTCAGGTGACCGTTACAGGCCCACACCAGGCCGCAGCCGGCCTCGTCCAGGATGGCCTGCGCCTCGTCATCGGGGATGTCGCCGCGCATGCCGACGGTAACCTCGCGGTACTTGTAGCCGGTCGACATGTCGTTGTGATACTCGATCTTGTGCGGCCAGCGGGCGAGGATCTTCTCGCACACGCCAGTCTGCTCGATCACCTGGTGCGGCGTGAGACCGCAAGATGGGTCGTAGGGCATATCGCCGGTCAGATACTCCCAATCGTTGGCCTTGAGATCGTACATGACCAGGCCACCCATCTCACCAATGTAGGAGTTGAGGCCGAGCACGCGCGCATCCTCGTGGATCATGGTGCGGTTGCGGCCCGAGGTGGGAACCACTTGGATGCCGGCGCGGGCAAGTGCCACGACAGCCTCGACGAGCTTGGTCGAGGGGTTGCCGTCGTTGTCGCGCAGCACGCACGAGCCGGGTGCGAGCATCGTAGCATCCAGGTCGGTAAAGACGTACTTAACCTTGGCCAAGCGCTCGCGCATCTCGCCCGAAAGCTCGGCGACGGTCGGCAGGGTGTTGTGGGACATGGTTACTCCGTTTACATAGAAGGGTTTGGGCTTGGACGGCATGTTTTGATTGAGGGAACACGTTTATGGCGACAGCGCACTCAGGGCGCCTTCGCCATCATGGTTCATTAGTCAAACTGGGTAACATCGATCAGGCGATTGGCCAACGAAAGGTCGCTCTCGATGGGCACGAACTCGTCGCCCACGTGCATGAGCTCCTCGTCACCCTTTGCCAGCAGCAAGACAATGGTGGGAGCATCGGGGTTGACGTACTCCTCGCGCGCCGCCTTGAACGCCGCATACACAGCGGCTTCGCGGTCGAGGATGATCTTGTTCGGCGTATCGTCGGGAACATGCTCGGCAAGCTCGCGACAGACCTTCATCGGGTCCTCGTGAGCCGGGTCCTCATTGGCAAAGATCATCAGATCGGAATATGGTGCGGCCTCGCGCGGAAGCTGCTCGCGGCGCTCCTGCGCCTTGCCGCCGGCAGCGCCAAACACTGCGATGACCGGGCTGGCGGGAAACGCGCGCTTGACCGACGAGAAAAGCGAGCGGAACGAAAGCTGGTTGTGCGCATAGTCGACGACGCAGATCACGCGGCCGTCCTTCGACTCCACGACCTCCATGCGGCCCGGCACACGCAGCTTGGAGAGGCCCTTCTTGATGGCATCGATACCGATGCCAATCTCGCGCGCGGCGGCGATAGCGACCAGCGCGTTCTCCACGTTAAAGTCTCCCGCGATACCCAGCAGGATCTTCTCCCCCGCCCCGGACTCGTCGGCACACAGGCCATGCAAGTTGAACTCGATGCTAAAGCCGACCATGCGCACGTCGCTCGCCCACAGGCTTGCCTCGGGATGCTCGACGCCAACGGTCACCAAGTGCTCGGCCGTCGACGCTGCCTCCAGCACGCGGTCAGCCTCTTCGGTGCCCAAATTCACCACGGCGGTCTTTGCCTGGTCAAAGATCCTGAGTTTGCTCTCAAAATAATCCTCAAACGTGGGGTGTTCGATTGGCGAGATGTGGTCGCGGCCGATGTTGAGGAAGCACGCCACGTCAAACGGCAGATTCTCGACGCGTTGGTACTTGAGCGCCTGGCTCGAGACCTCCATGACCATGGACTGGCGACCGGACGTGCGGCAGTTGGCAATATGACGCCAGACCTCGGGGGCCTCGGGCGTAGTATTGGTGCTCTCGTAGCACTCGATACCATCGTCGGTGTTCACTGAGCCGATCATGCCGCAGGACTCGCCCGCCGCTTTGATGATGGACTGGAGCATAAAAGCGGCCGTGGTCTTTCCCTTGGTACCGGTGATACCCACGATCTTGACGTCGTGGTCGGGACGGTCGTAGACCTCCGGCGGCAACAGGGCCATGGCCGTGCGAACGCTATCAACAACCAGCATCGCAGCACCGCTCTCCTGCGCCAGCGACTCCAGAGACTCGACCAGCGACTCCTCGCACACAAATGCGACGGCGCCCGCATCGAGCGCCATGCTCAAAAACGCGGGCTTAAAGGCAGCGCCTTTGCAAAAGAACACGTCACCTGCCGAGACCGCGCGCGAATCAAACGAGCAGCCGGTCACGGCACGCTCGTCAACCTGCTCTGATGCGCGCAGCTCGCCGCACACATCGAGAAGCTTGGCAAGCGTATCGACCGTGGTCACGGTCGCTGAATCCGAATGGTGCATCTTTCACCTTTCTCAGCCATTTGGCAGGGACGGTTTTCATAGTAACTGAAACGTGCTCACGCAAAAACGGCTCCCGGAGGAGCCGCTACGCGCAGGCGTTCGTAAGCCGAGGCTAGGCAGCCTGTACAGAAGGCTGGTCCTCGTCGATAAAGAAACGCTTATACCACATCAGGAACACGAGCGGCGTATAGATCTTGCGCTGGAAATCGCCCTTGCCCGCAAAGTGCAGATCGAGCAGGTGCATGAGCTCGTCGGTATCGAAGAACTCGCTTGCCCACGGCGCGGTGAAGTACTCCTTGACATAGTCGTACCACTTTTGCTCGCGCAGCCAGTAGACAATCGGCACCGGGAAGCCCACCTTGGGACGGGTGGCCCACTCATCGGGCAGCGACTTGTTGGCAGCGTGGCGGAGTACCTGTTTGTTGCCGTTCTCGTTGATGCGGTAGCGGTCGGGAATGTGCTCGGCGAACTCCATGACTTTGCGGTCCAGGAAGGGCACGCGCAGCTCCAGCGAATGTGCCATGCACATCTTGTCGGCCTTGAGCAGAATGTCGCCCGGGAGCCACATGTTCATGTCCAGGTACTGCTTCTTGACCAGCTCGGGCTGACCCTTCACGCGCGCATAGATGGGTGCAGCGAGCTCAAAGGCGCCGTCGCCGGTGTTGTACTCGGGCTTGAGCACGCCGTCGACCTCGCGCTCCGGCCATACCAGAGCCTGTCCCAGGAACGATTTCTCGGGGATCTCGGCACCCTTGACCAGGAAGTTATGTCCCTTGAAGTACGGCATATGCAGCGCCAGGTTACCGAGCGCGCGACGGATGGGCAGCGGCACCATCTTTTTGTACTTGCGCACCGGGACCGTATCCTCGTAATAGGCGTAGCCGCCAAAGAGCTCGTCGGCACCTTCGCCCGAAAGCACGACGGTGACGTCCTTGCGGGCCATCTCGGCCAAGAACCACAGCGGCACGGAAGACAGGTTGGACTGCGGCTCGTCCATGTGATACTGGATGTCCTCGAGCGCACCGAAGAACTCGTCGGCGGTAATCATCTTGCGAACGTTCTCGACGCCGAGCTTATCGGAAAGCTCCTTGGCATAGTTGGTCTCGTTGAAGTTCTTGTAGTCAAAGCCCACCGAGAAGGTCTTGTCGGGCATGAGGCAAGCGGCGATGTAACTGGAGTCGACGCCACCGGAGAGGAACGACGCGACCTTGACGTCAGCGATGCGATGGGCCTCGACGCTCTCGTGCACGACCTCGTCCAGCTCATCAACATACTCTTCGAACGGCTTCTCGACGGCAGAGTAATCGCAATCCCAGTAGCGCTCGATGTTCATCTTGCCGGTCGGGATATCGACGGTAAAGTAGTGCGCCGGCGGCAGCTTGTAGACACCCTCGAAGAAGGTCTCCTCGGTTGCCGAATACTGCAGCGTCATGTACGGACGCAGAGCCTTTTTGTTGACCGCCTTGTGGAAGTGCGGGTAGTCCAGGAAGCTCTTGATCTCGGAACCAAAGAGCACGCCCGGAGCGCCGTCGCCCGCATCGGCCATGGGATAGTAGTAGAGCGGCTTGATGCCAAAGATGTCGCGGGCGCCAAAAAGCTTGTTCTTCTTTTTGTCCCAGATGACGAAGGCGTACATACCGCGCAGGCGATCGAGGACGGCCTCGCCCCACTCCTCGTAGCCGTGCAGGAGGCTCTCGGTGTCGGCGCCGCAGTGGAACTGGTAGCCCTTGGCCTCGAGCTCGGAACGGAGTTCTTGGAAGTTGTAGATCTCGCCGTTGAAGACAATGACGACGCTACCGTCCTCGTTGGCCATAGGTTGGGCGCCAGCCTCGGTCAGATCGAGGATCGACAGGCGGCGGAAGCCGAGGGCAACGCGGCCGTCGATAAACTGGCCGCCCATGTCGGGACCACGATGGACGATGCGGTCCATCATCTTGGTGAGCACCTCGGATTGGTTATCCGTCCCACCGACAAAACCGACAAAACCGCACATATACTATCCCCTCTGCTGTTGCTGGGCATCAAATCGAATCAGTAGCTTTTGAGTATACCCGAGGGCGTAAAGAGGGGCGGAATGTTCAGGCAATCTCAACTGAATCAGCTCCGCTGTGACACGCGACGGTTACCTTTAATGGATATGAGATGAATGAGGCGATTGTTTTGCTATACTCTCTCCGCACGGGCGATTGGCGCAACGGTTAGCGCAGGTGCTTTACACGCACAAGGCTGGGGGTTCGAATCCCTCATCGCCCACCATTGAATTGGATACGGTCCTCGCAAGGGGACCGTTTTTGTTTGGGCCCAGCGCATGGGATTCGAACCCGCAAGGGTGCGGAGCTGAGGAAACGCGAAGCGTTTTCCAGCGCAGCACGCGAGGAGCGGAGCGACGAAGCGGGGCGCGGGCGGCGCCAGCCGCACGCGGACATCCCTCATCGCCCACCACTGATTTGATAGGCCTCCAGCTATGGAGGCCTTTCTTTTTAGGGCCCATTACTGAGGGATTCGAACCCACCAGCACGTCTGTCACAAAGGCCGTGGCCAGAAAATGGCAAAAATGAGTACTGCTACCTTGCTTACAACATATCAGAAGATAATATTTGCTTAAGTTACGCAACATATGTCCATTATAAGGACTAGCAATTGGATCAAAATCGTACATTCATCGCCATTTCGACTTGCTATTTGGTCTGATTAGTCCAAAATTGCTGTTACCAAATCGGTAACAGTACTCATATTTGATGTTTTTTGACCAGCAGGTCTCCCCGCCTTAGCAAATCTAAGGCAAAACGGGCTCCAGACCGCTGAATCGTGCCGCATATGGCACGTCCGCAGTCCGAAACCCGGTCCAAATTAAGTTATTGCGCTGTGTTAGGCCAAAACGTCCGACAGGATCTCGATCAGACTGTCCACGTCGGCTTCCTCGCAGACGAGCGGCGGCAAGAAACGCAGCGTATGGGCACCCGTAGCGTTAATCACGGCACCAGCCCCCAATGCACGGGCCACAACGTCGTGTGCATCACCCACAGTATCGTCCAGATCGCAGCCGAGCATCAAGCCGCGGCCACGCACCTCGGTCACGTTCGGCAGCTTGGCGAGCTTTGCCTCCATATAGGCGCCTACCTTGGCAACATGGTCGGCATAATCGCCGTGCACGAGCGCGGAGAGCGTCGCGGCACACGCCGCGATGGCCAAGCAGCTACCGCCAAAGGTCGAGCCGTGGTCGCCCGGCTTAAACACGTCGGCAATCTCCTTCTTTGCCACGACGGCACCCATGGGCACGCCATCAGCAATGCCCTTGGCAAGGCTCATGATGTCGGGTTCCACGCCATAGGTTTGGAATGTAAACGGCTTGCCGGAGCGGAAGATGCCGCACTGGACCTCGTCGGCGATAAGCACGGCGCCCACTTCGTGTGCCAGGTCGCGCGCTGCCGCCATAAACTCCTCGGTCATGGGGTGCACGCCACTCTCACCCTGGATCGGCTCGAGCATCACGGCACATATTTCGCTCCCCAGCTGCTTAAAGATCGCACGCAGTTCATTGATATCGTTGGGCGTACAGGCCACAAAGCCACCCGGCAGCGGGCGGAAACTATCCTGCAGCCAATCCTGCATGGTGGCGGCAATGGTCTCGAGCGTACGGCCGTGGAAGCCGCCGCGCATGCACACGATAGTGTTGCCGCCGTTACCGGCACGCTTGGCGTACAGGCGCGCGAGCTTCATCGAGCCCTCGTTGGCCTCGGCGCCGGAGTTGGCAAAGAAGGTCTCCCAAACCTGCTCATCCGCAGCCGGGGCACCAAGAGCAGCTGCCGTGGTCTCATCGCCGGCGGCAATGGCATCGGCAAGCACGCGTGCACCATCTAAGTCGTCGTTGGCAAGCTTGGACAGCAGCGCCGCGACCTGTCCACGCTGCTCGATGTAGAAGTAATTGGAGACATGCATGAGCTTTTTGGTCTGTGCCTCGAGCGCCGAGAGCACAGCCGGGTCGCCATGACCTAGGCTGCACACGCCGATGCCGGCAAGAAAGTCGAGGTACTCACGACCATCGTCGCCGGTGAGCTTCATGCCGTGACCCTCGACAAACTCGACCGGAGAGCGGCCAAAGGTATGCATAACGTAATGGGATTCAAGCGATTGCTGAGCTGCAAGTGACATGGGATGCCTTTCGTTGGGCGCCAGACGGCGCAGGCCTATGGGTGCAGGAATGGGGCGGCTGCGAGTCAGTTAGACCGTCTGAAGCTTCTCGACCTCGTCGAGGTTCTCGGTCAGACGCGCAGCAAACGTCGAAAGCGGATGCGGATGCGTATCGAACTCATAAGCCGTCTCGGTGGAATGGATCACGGTACCGACGCCGGCATCGGTCAGCAGCTCCAGCAGCAGCGAATGCGGCGTGGTGCCGTTGATGATGTGAGCGCGAAATACGCCGCCGGCAAGCGCATCGACGGCCGCACGAAGCTTGGGGATCATGCCCTTATCGACCTCGCCGCCGTAGAGCATTTCGTTAACCTCGCCGAGCGTTAGGTTGGAGATAAGTGAGTCCTTGTCACTAAAGTCCTTGTACAGGCCATCGACATCGGTCAAAAAGATCGCCTTATGCGCGTGGAGCGCTGCCGCAACGGCACCGGCGGCGGTATCGGCGTTGATGTTGAAGAAGCCACCGTCCTCCCCCGCCGCGACGGTAGCGATGACGGGGATGTACTCACTATCGAGTAAGCGCTCGATATAGTCGGTGTTGACGTGCGTCACTTTGCCCACGCGACCGAGCTCGGGGTCTAGCGGCTCGGCGATAAGCGTGCCGGCATCGCTGCCCGAAACGCCCACGGCCAGGTTGCCGTGCTGGTTAATGGCAGCAACCAACTCCTGGTTGACCTTTCCGCCCAGCACCTCGCGCACGATATCCATGGTATCCGGTGTGGTCACGCGCTGACCGTTCTTAAACTCGACAGGGATGTCATAGTGGCTCAGCGCCTCGTTGATGGCCTTGCCGCCGCCATGCACGATGACGGGGCGCATGCCGATAATCTTGAGCAGGACGATGTCGCTCATCACGTCGCGGCGCAGTTGCTCGTCGACCATGGCGGCACCGCCGTACTTGATAACGACTGTCTTGCCGGTCAGGTTTTTAATCCACGGCAGCGCCTCAAACAGCAGCTGCGCGGTTGCTTCGTTGGATTCGCTCGAACGACAATCGCGTGCGAATTTCATAATCTGCCTCGTCTTTCGTATCGTTATCGCGCCGTGCTCCGCTGTCCGCAATCGCGGCAAGATGCGCAGCGTGCCTGGAATCTAGGAACGGTAATCGCCGTTGATGGAGATGTACTCATGCGTGAGGTCGCAGGTCCACACGGTCGTTGCCGCGTCGCCTGCGCCCAGGTCGACCGAGATCACGATCTCGGGCGCCTCGAAACGCCGTAGAGCCTCGTCCTCGTCAAAGGGAACAGTCAGACCGTCGCGACAGACAGGCATGCCCATCATGTCGATGGAAACGTCTTCCTGATTAAACTTCACGCCGCACTTGCCAAGCGCCATAGCAACGCGGCCCCAGTTGCAGTCGTGGCCGGCGATGCAAGTCTTAACGAGCGGCGAGTTGGCAACGGCGCGGGCGGCGAGATCAGCTTCCTCGTCGTTGGCGGCGCCGGTAACGTTGACCGTAACAAGCTTGGATGCGCCCTCGCCATCGGCGGCGATATTGCGCGCCAGGCTCTCGCACACCTCGTGCACGGCAAATGTCAACTCGTCAAACGCGTCGGAGCCCTCGACGATGGCCTCGGCATCTGCGGCAGCAGCGCCGGAGGCAAGCATTATGCAGGTGTCGTTAGTCGAGGTGTCGGAATCGACCGTTACCTTGTTAAAGGTCTGCTTGACGGTCGAGAGCAGCAGGGCATGAAGTGCCGCAGGCTCGACGGGGGCATCGGTGGTGATAACTGCGATCATGGTGGCCATGTTGGGCATGATCATGCCCGAGCCCTTGCACATGCCGCCTACCGTATAGACATTGCCCGCATGACCCGCAGCCTCACTGACGTAGGACACGGCGTACTCCTTGGAGTGCGTATCGGTCGTCATGATGGCGCGAGCGGCATCGGCGCCACCGTGGGCGGAAAGTACCTCGTAGGCAGCAGGAATGGCGGTCTCAAACGTGTCGATCGGCAGAATCTGGCCAATCACACCCGTGGAGGCAACCAGAATCTGCTGGGGCTCGCAGCCGATGACCTGCGATGCGATGCTGCACGTTTCGTGCGCGCATGCAAGGCCGGTCTCACCCGTGGCGGCGTTGGCATTGCCAGAGTTGACCGAAACGCCGGCGATGATTCCGTAGCCCTTGTCGGCACCGCCCAGGTTGGCACGGCTCACCTGCACGGGCGCCGCGCAAAAGCGATTGGTGGTAAACACGCCGGCACCGGGACAGGGTTTATTGGGCACGACGAGCGCGTAATCCAGACGCTCGGGGTTCTTGCGGAACCCAGCATGGATGCCCGCAGCCTTAAAACCAGCCGCAGCCGTAACGCCGCCCTCGACGGCGCGAATCTTGAAATCAAACAGCTCGGTATTCATCGTCTTTATGACTCCTTATGTCAAACAAAAAACGGACATCGGTTG
Organism: Collinsella sp. AM43-1; assembly: GCF_003467925.1. Lineage (NCBI taxonomy): Bacteria > Bacillati > Actinomycetota > Coriobacteriia > Coriobacteriales > Coriobacteriaceae > Collinsella > Collinsella sp. AM43-1. Next base: position 162,262 of record NZ_QSFR01000001.1, read on the forward strand.
GTGCGCCATGCCAGTCGTGATCATGAGACCAGCTTAAGAGTGGCGCCCCACTCGATGCCCGACTACCAAATCGTTAACAATCGAATGTGCTACACCGGGCACGCCACTGTGGGCAAGCCTCGTCGCTCGTCAAAGCCAAAGACGATATTGGCGCACTGGACTGCTTGGCCCGCAGCGCCCTTGCACAGATTGTCGATGGCGCCCGTCGCCACCAGCACGCCCGCGCGCTTGTTGAGCGCGAGGCCGATCTGGGCGGCGTTGGTGCCGACGACCGAAGCCGTCTTGGGCTGCTGGCCGGCATCGAGTACGCGCACGAAAGTGCGACCAGCGTAGAACTGCTTGTAATAGTCGACAACGTCCTCAAGAGCCAGGGAGTCGATGGCCTGAAGCGTGAGCGGCAGCGTCACCGTGGAGAGCAGGCCGCGCTTGAGCGGTGCCAGGTGCGGGGTAAAGACGACGCGATCGGTCAGGCCCAGGATTTGCTCAATCTCGGGCGTGTGGCGATGCTTGCCCACGCCGTATGCCTCCAAATTCTCGTCGGCGCTGCAAAAATGCGTACGAGCGTTGCAGGACTTGCCGGCACCCGTCACACCGCTGATGGCATCAACGATCACGGGGCCGCTCTGGGCAACCCAGCCAGCGCGCTCGGCGGGCGCGGCGGCAAGGCTCGTTGCGGTGGGATAGCAACCGGCGCAGGCGACCAGCACGGGTTTGCCGTCGGCATGGTCGGATGCGGCGGTCTCCAAGTCCCGGCAGAACAGCTCGGGCAGACCGAAGGCACGTGTCTTGAGCAGCTCGGGGCTCGTATGCTCGGCGGCATACCACGTCTCAAAGACGGACGCGTCGTTCAGGCGGTAGTCGGCCGAAAGATCGAAACAGGAAACGCCCGCGGCAAGCAGCGCGGGCACCTGTGCCATGGCAGCCGTGTGCGGCACGGCCAAGAAGACGGCGTCGCAGGATTTAAGCTCAGGCGCGTCATGCGTCGTGAAGACCAGATCGCTCACGCCAGCAAAGCTCGGATACACCGCAGACAGCGGCTGGCCGGCATCGGCGTTGGACGTAATGGCAACAAGTTCAAACTCGGGATGACCGAGCACGAGGCGAATGAGCTCGGCTCCGGCATATCCAGCCGCGCCGACGATTCCAACCTTCAAAGACATATCAGACTCCTTGTCTGCGATTTATGCACCGATGCGCATTTCGCAGCGGTCGTTATGAAGTGGGTTGAAACTTTAGCACCAAAAGATGCATGAATACGTAAATGGCTTGCATATTCATGCATTGAAACATTCCCGACACATTCGCTTGAAGGAATTGACAAATGGAGCGGGCCCCGTATTGACCGGCGCTCCTAACGGCGCCGGGCAATACGGGGCCCGCCCATGCGAAAACCAAGTTGTTAGGATGAACCAGCTGGCTAGAGCTCGACCGGCACCCATTCGTCGTGATTGCAGATAAAAGCCTCGGGATCCTCGACGCTAAAGAAGACGAGCGTGGGGTCGTTAGGCCCCTCATAGTGCTCGCCCAGGCGCTCTAGATGCTTCCACCCAGCTTCGCGCATTTCGCCTAAAGCCCGGTCATCCAAGCCGGCACGCCCGCGCAAGATGAGCCAGCCATGGCCCGGCCACCAACTCGTGGCCTCAAAGCGCTGGTTTTGCAGCAGTTCTTGCCACACATCTTTGGTGCGCGCTGTTACAAACCACAGCTTGCCGTCCTGGATCTGCGCAAACGAAAACGGACGCACATGAGGCTGTCCGTCAACGCTCGTCGCCAAATACCATGCCGGCACCGACGTCAGATACTCCAACACCGTATTCAATCCGTCCATGTGTCCTCCTGGCGCTAGCTAATTCGGAACGGGTAGTTAATTTGAGACGCGCTAGAGCTCCAGGCGCTCCTCGCTGCCGTCGATATCACAGAAGCGCGCGGCAATGTTGCGGACCGAAAAGAAAGCAAGGCGGCCGTCGTTGGCACTCTCGTGTTCCTCGCCGATGCCCACCATGTGCTTAAAACCCGCTTGACGCACCTTGTCGCTCGCAACTGCGTCGTCCTCAAGTGCGGCTTCGCCGGTCAATACGATCCAGCATTCCCCCGGCTTCCAGCCCGAGAGCTCAAACTTGGGATTCGCACTCAGCTCCGCCCACACATCCTTGTCGCGCGACGTGCAAAACCACAGCTTACCTTCATCGACCATGGCAAACGAAAACGGCCTCACGCGAGGCTGATGCCCGTCGGCCACATCGGTCGTGGCCAGATACCACGCCGGAATGCGCCTGAGATACGAGCAGGCGCGCTCAAGCTGAGCTGTGCGGTCGTTGTCGGTCATAGGGACCCCTTTCTTGCGCTCGAATCGCGCCTAAACAAGTTGAAGGTTGACGACGATGACACACGCAAACAGCAGCATCGTCACCACCGCAGCCAGCGCATCCCCGCGGCGAAATGCAAGCGCATGCAGACGCGTGCGGCCCTGCTCGCCGTGATAGCAGCGTGCATCCATGGCGGCAGACAGCGTCTCGGCATGACGGAACACGCCCGTGAACAGTGGAATCGCCACACTGCCGAGCATACGCACGCCGCCGAGCGGGCCACCCGTTACGCGTGCACCGCGGCTTGCCTGCGCGTCCGCCGTCTGCTTTATCTCGGTGGCGAACTGCGGCATAAAGCGCAACGCGATGCCCATGATCATGCCGAGCTCATGCGCCGGAAGCCCCACGCGCGCAAACGGTGCGAGCAGACGCTCAAAGCCCGCGGTGAGGTCGAGCGTCGGTGTGGTGAGCGTAATGGCGCTCATGCCGGCCATCATCAGGGTCAGGCGACACGCCATAAAGGCGGCAGAACGCAGTGAGCCCTCGCTTATCTGCAGAAAGCCGAGCTGCCACAGGATGCGCCCACTCTGATCGGTAAACAAGTTGAGCACCGCGACCACGACGACGATTGCCAGCAGCGGCGCCATCGACGACAGAACGCGACGAGCCGGCACCCGGGACACGACATAGATCAGCACAACGAAAATTGCGACAGGGGCCAGTCCGCGGAAGCCGCCGACGGTCAGCGTCGTGATTAAAAACACAAAGCCCAGGAGCAGCTTGGTGCGCGGATCCAGGCGATGGATCGCACTATCGCCGGGATAGTAGCTGCCAAACGAAAACGCCTCCATTAGCAGCCCTCCTCTCGCGCGACCGTCTTGGATTTAGCAATGTCCGCGACGTTAGAAGGACCGTCCGAGCGACCGATTAGCAGGTCCACCAACTCGTCTGCCAGCGACTCAACCGTATAGAGCCCGCCGCAACGCAGCGGCACGCCCGCTTCCGCGAGCGCCAACGCCATGCGCTGGGCGGCGGGAACGCCCAAGCCGATCGACTTGAGCTCATCGGCATGCGCAAACACCTGCGCGGGGGTTCCCTCGGCAAACACCGCACCTTCGTTCATCACGACGATGCGGTCGCAGCAGTTGGCCAGGTCATCCATACTATGCGAAACCATGACAACGGTCAGGCCATCGCGGTGAAGTCGATCGATAAGCTCAAGGAAATCCCTGCGCGCAGCCGGATCGAGCCCCGCCATGGGTTCATCGAGCACCAGGACTTCGGGCTCCATGGCGAGCACACCGGCGAATGCCACGCGCCGTTGCTGACCGCCCGAAAGCTCGAAGGGACTCTTGTCGCCGACCGTGGAAAGGTCGAGGCCCACGCGCGAGAGCGACGACTCGACGCGACGGTCGACTTCATCTTGCGGCAAGCCAAGGTTGTGCGGGCCAAACGCCACGTCCTGCGTCACGGTTTCGGCAAACAGCTGACGCTCGGGATATTGAAACACCACGCCGACCTTGGCCTTAACCGCGGCGGCATCTTTCTTGTTTGCCAGGTCGAGCCCCAACGCGTAAACGGAACCCTCCTGGGGGCGAATCAAACCGTTGAGATGCTGGACCAGCGTCGACTTACCCGAACCGGTATGACCTGCTAAGCCCAGGAACTCGCCGCGACGCACCGTCAGCGATACATCGCGCAGCGCCCACGGGCTGCTGGGGTCGTTTCCCCAGAGAGCCTGTTTGCTCGATTTGCCCGCAACGGCCGAGCGCTTATGCCAGCGGCGGCGCTCGCGGGCGCTCAGCGAGTAACTATGCGAGAGGTGCGAAATCTCGATGACGGGCTCCGACGCGGCTGTCCCGTCGGTTGCAGAGGAGGCGTTGTCGAGCACACGAGAATCGGATGCAGAAGGCCGCCCTGCGGTGTCTTCCCCACTCCGGTCGGCATATGTCTGCGCAATCTCGGCGACCATATCCACCTCGCGCACCTGCGCATGAACGGGCACGCCCTTCGCACGAAGCGCCGTGCCCAAGCAGCACGACGCCGGCATATCCAAGTTGAACTGCGCAAGTTCGTCCGCCCGTGTCAAGATTTCCTCGGGCGTACCGAGCATGGCAACGCGCCCCGCCCGAAACACCGCGACACGATCGGCCTCGGCGGCCTCTTCCATAAAGTGCGTAATCATCACGATGGTCATGCCACGATCATGCAACGCGCGGCAAGCCTTCATGAGGCCCTTGCGTCCACGCGGATCGAGCATCGAGGAAGCCTCATCCAAGATGAGCACGCGCGGTTCCATGGCAAGCACGCCAGCAAGCGCCACGCGTTGCTTTTGGCCACCCGAGAGCGCATGGGTCTCGTGGCGCTCAAAGCCCACCAGGCCCACGCCCTTCAGCGCCTCGCGTACGCGCTGCGCAATTTGCGCCGATGGAACGCCAAGGTTTTCGGGACCGAACGCAACGTCATCTTCGACAAGCGTTGCCACCAGCTGGTCGTCGGGATTCTGGAACACCATGCCTGCGGTCGAACGAATGTCGTAGACCAGCTCGGGATCGGACGCATCCATACCGTTGATACGTACCGTGCCCGCATCGGGCTGCAGCAGCGCATTCAGATGCTTGGCAAACGTCGACTTGCCCGACCCATTGCCACCGAGGATGCAGAAAAACTCCCCGTCCTCGATGTTCAGATCGACACCGTCGAGCGCCGACACGGCACCGTCATAGCTAAAGGAAACGCCCCGACACTCAATCATGCGCGGCCTTTGACCTGGTCCTTTTTAGGCGTGATGAGGTTGGAGACTGCTTTATACACCGCTAGCGTCAACACCGAGTTAAGCACGGTCTTGATAAGGTTGAACGGCAGCACGGCAGGAATCATAAGCGGGGCGATCACATCGACCGAGCCATACCAGAACCATACGCCAATGGTAAGGTTTGCGACCATAGACAACGCCGTAGCGGCAATGACGCCGAGCACCAGACCAATCACGGCACCCTTATAGGTATGCATCTTCTGGTACACGATAGCCGCGGGCAGAATGTAGCCCAGCGTAGCAACCAGGTTCATAAGTGCGCCGACCCAATCGCCCGTGGTAAGCGCATGGATAACAATCGCCATAGCGGCAACAGCAGTACCGGCGCCAGGACCATACGCAAAACCGCACACCATCGCCGGCACCAGCGACGGGTCATACGTCAAAAACGGCGCCGAAGGAAGGATAGGCAGCTGCACGTACATAAACAGGGCGCCCAAGGCACACATCAGCGCCATGGTAACGAGCTGTTTGGTGCTCCACCTATTCGTGTTCTCAAAATGGATATGCTGCGACTGTTCAGACATAAGATCACCTGCCTCTTTCATCCGGACTCTAACCGTTGGTACTGGGATCTCACCAGTTCAGCCGGCATGCGAACCAACGCACACACGGGTCGCGGACTCATCGGCTCGGCCGCAGGCACCTCGACTGCGCCACGGCACCCCTTTAGCACCGCCCGATTTACCGCCAGTGGGGAATTTCACCCCGCCCTGAAACAGCAATTGCAAGTGTAGCACCAGTAGGCTTTCGCGCAAGTATGCCAAGGGTAATTTATGGCGGGGGAAACGCTCTAGAAATGCGGCCGGGACAGAGCAGCGCGACAATAACGTACCCGCCCATCCCAAAGTGCTGCGCTTTTCGCGGCAAAGCCGCGAAACAGCAAAAGGGAAAAGCCACCGCAACAACCACGTTCCCCATCCATCCCAAAGTAGCGCGCCTTTCGCACAAAGCGCGAAACAGCGAAGGGGACACGTATCCCTATCGACCACGTCCTTCTCC